>JBAVBF010000122.1:0-1632 GCA_049586115.1 Thermoanaerobaculia bacterium
TCGCGAATCACACGGAACGCGCGGGCATCGGCCTCGCCCGTCTCCGGATCGAGGAAGTAGGCGACATCGTTCCGGTAACTCTCGCCGTCCGGGTTCTCCCCGTTCCACTCCAACACCGCCCAATTCACGAGCGGATTGAAGATGTTGTGATCCCAAGCGAAGGCCGCGTGCTTCTTGCTGTACACCGCGGACTTGCCCAACTCGCGGTCGGCAGCGCTTCCGCCGTCACCCATCCGCATCTTGTAGTCGGCGAACGCCTTCGCATCCTGTTCGGCGGTCTCTTCGTTGACGAAGTACGCGACGTCGCGGCGCGGCGGCATGGCCTGCGGTCCGCCGAACTTGTGTCCCACGCTCGAACACTTCACGACCAACCACTGAATCACCGGGCGTCCGATCTTGTGGTCCCACTCCAGGGCTACGTACGGCATATCGAACTCCTCCTCGTTAGGTGGCAGGAGTGCCACCCTTTTTGACGGTAAAACTCGGGCGTACGTGTTTATTTCAGGATTGAATGCCAGACTCATCTGTTATCTTAAGGAATTCGCCCCGGTACGTCGCGTTAAAAGCCTTCACTAATGAAAGACGCACACGCTTGCCAGGATGAACGCCGCTCCCGTCTGCTCGATGCGATGCCGGCCATCGCCTGGTCGGCCGACGCCCGGACCTTTCGCTTCAACTACGTCAACCCGGCGGCGGAGACGCTGCTCGGCTACCCCGTCTCACGCTGGCTCGACGAGCCGCATTTCTGGGCCGAACATCTTCATCCCGAAGACCGGCACGTGCCGATGCTCTGCCACAACGAAACCGTGGCTGGCCGGAATCACGAGCTCGTCTACCGCATCATCGCCGCCGACGGCCGCACGGTCTGGCTGCGCGACTATGTCAACGTCCATAAGGTCGACGGCGTGCCGGTCGAGCTCTTCGGCGTGATGGTCGACATCACGCGAGAGCGTGAGGCCGAGGAGGCGGCGTTGGCCGATCGTGAAAACTTCCGGCGCATGGTCGAGCTCTCACCGGACTGCATCGGCGTGCATGTCGACGAGACCTACGTCTACGTCAACCAGGCCTTCGTTCATCTCCTCGGCGCCAGCAGCGAAGCAGAGATCGTCGGCCGCAGCGTCTTCTCGTTCGTCGATGCCGCGTCGCAGGAGAACGTACGCGGGCGTCTGGAACAACTGCGGGAGGGAAAGAGCGTGCCGTACGTCCGCCAGACGTTTCGCTGCATTGACGGTTCTCCCCTCGACGTCGAGGTGGCCGCGCTGCCGCTGCGTTACGGAAATCGCGATGCCGTGCAGGTGATCGCCCGCGACATCACCGAAAAAGTACGCGCCCGCCAGGCTCTCGAAGAATCGGAGCAGCGCTACCGCGAGCTGGTCGAGGACGTCACCGAAATCCTCTTCACGGTCGGTCGCGACGGCCGCTTCGTTTCACTCAATCGCAGCTTCGAGCACAGCACCGGTTATCGAATCGACGAGTGGATCGGCCGCCCTTTCGCGGAACTGTTCATGCCGCATTCGGTGTCTGCCGCCGTGCGGGACTTCGAGCAGGCGCTGGCCGGTCACGAGCGAATCATTCACGAGTACGACCTCCTCGCAGCCTCGGGATCCGTCGTAACCGCAGAAGTGTCATGGC
>JBAVBF010000123.1:0-11814 GCA_049586115.1 Thermoanaerobaculia bacterium
GAGTGTCCGTTGAGGAACTTCGTCGTCGAGTGCACGACGATATCCGCGCCGAGCTCCAGCGGCTGCTGGAGCCACGGCGAACAGAACGTGTTGTCGACGACCACCAGCGAATCATTCTCATGCGCAACCTCGGCGCACGCGGCGATGTCGGTGACGGTCATCATCGGATTGGTCGGCGTTTCGAGGAAAACGATCTTCGTATTCGGACGCAGCGCCGCGCGGACTTTATCGGCGCACGCGGTATCGACGTAGGTGAACTGCAGGCCGAATTTCTCGCAGACTTTGTTGAAGAGCCGGAACGAGCCGCCGTACATGTTCTCGCCGGCCACGACGTGATCGCCCGACTTCAGCATGCGGAAGACCGTGTCGGTCGCCGACATCCCCGACGCGAAACAATGCGCGTGTTTGCCGCGTTCGAGGGCCGCCAGATTCGCCTCGAGCACCGAGCGCGTCGGATTTTTCGTCCGCGCGTATTCGAAGCCCTTGTGCTTCCCAAGCTCCGGCTGGACGTACGTCGAGGTCTGGAAAATCGGATAGGTGACGGCGCCCGTGACCGGCTCCGGCTCCTGGCCGGCGTGAATGCAATCGGTGGAGAAACCCATGTGTGTTCCTTTGCGTCAATCCGCGTGATCGGGCGCGAGCGGTTTCGCCCACTTCGTGTAAATGCCCTTCGACATGTAGCGCTCGGAGGCGTCGGGGATCAGCGTGACCACGCGCTTGCCCGGGCCGAGGTTCTTACAAACCTGAAGCGCCGCAGCGACATTCGCTCCCGCGGAGGACGCGCCGAGGACGCCTTCTTCCGCCGCGAGGCGACGCACCATGACGAAGGCGGGATCGTCGTAGATCTGGATCACTTCATCGGCCAGCGACATGTCGAGAACAGGTGGGATGAAGGACGATGCGCCGATGCCTTCGACTTCGTGCGGTCCCGCTTCGCCGCCTTTGAGAATCGATCCCTGCGGCTCGACGACGACGCACCAGCAATTCGGATTGCGTTCTTTCAAATACTTCGCGACGCCGCTGAACGTGCCGCCGGTGCCCGCGCCGGCGAGCCAGGCGTCCACGCGGCCATCCATCTGCTCCCAGATCTCCGGGCCGGTGGTCGCGTAGTGCGACTCGGCGTTGTACGGATTCGCGAACTGCTGCGGCACATACGAGTTCTCGATCGTCTTCGACAACTCCTCGGCCTTTGCAATCGCGCCTTTCATCCCATCGTCTTTCGGCGTGAGGACGACTTCGCCGCCGAGCGCCTTCATCACTTCGCGTTTTTCGATCGAGAAGTTTTCGGGGACGCAGAGGATGACGCGGTAGCCCATGCGCGTGCCCGCCAGCGCGAGGGCGATGCCGGTGTTGCCGGCGGTCGGCTCGATGATCGTGCCGCCTTTGGCGAGCCTGCCATCGCGCTCGGCGCGCTCGATCATCCCGACGCCGATGCGGTCTTTGACGGAGAAGCCGGGATTGAGAAACTCGAGCTTCACGAAGAGATCGGCGACGTCGCTGCCGGCGATGTTGGCGAGCTGCAGCATCGGCGTGTTGCCGACGAGATCGAGGATATTGCGGACGGGTTTGCCGAGGGGACGGGTCAAAGCGGGCGGGATTGTATGCGAGGCGAAAATAAAACGGCGGACCGAAGTCCGCCGTGGGTTGAAGTGATCGAGTGGAAACTTACGCCCAGCTGGAGGAGCGGGTCGTGGAGCGGCGCTGGTTGTAGCAATCGCGGCAGTAGACAGGTTTGCCGCTGACGGGAGTGAACGGAACTTCGGTCGCGACTCCGCAGCTATCGCACGTCACACTCACCATCGAACGCTCACGGCCACCGCCGCCGCCATTTCCGTCGCGCGCCGTCTTCCGCTTGTCGCGGCAGTTCTTGCAACGCTTCGGCTCGTTCGTGAAGCCACGCTCTGAGTAAAAGGCCTGCTCGTTTTTGCTGAACACGAATTCCTGTCCGCAATCGGCGCAGTTGAGAGACTTGTCGTTGAATGTATCCATGAACCTTGATCTCCTAAGTTTTTCCTTTGTTCGTACGATGAAAAATGTGATGCCGCAGCTCAGAGTGTGCGCGGGGTGCCGCGACCTCGCCCCCGCTTTGGTGCTTCACAAGCGAAATCGGATAGGTCGACCAGCCTCCCTTCGGTAACGAACACAGCACGCCCCCCGAACGCTCTGTCGCGATTCATGGAAAGGTGTTGGTTTTCGCTGGATTCGTTGGGCCGCCTTTTAGCATAGATGTCCAGCACAGGCAACGAATTACGCCTTGCTCAAAATAAGTTCGTCAACGTATTGACCATCGATTTATGGAACATCAGATTCGCGTCGGACCGGCCGGTTGGAGCTACAAGGATTGGGAGGGAACCGTCTACCCGCCGCACGGTTCGAAGTTCGATCACCTCGCCTATCTGGCGTCGTTCTTCGACACGATCGAGATCAATTCGCCGTTCTACCGGATCCCGCCGCCGACGCATTCAAAATCGTGGGTGCGGCGCGTGGCGGAAAATCCGAATTTCAAATTTACGACGAAGGTGTTCCGCGGATTTACGCACGACGACGCACCGCTCGCGGACGCTGACGTGACCGCGTTCCGCAACTACCTTGATCCCCTCGCCGATGCGAACCGCCTCGGCGCGGTGCTGTTGCAGTATCCGTGGAGCTTTAAAAACAGCGATGAGTCGCGCGACAAACTCGCGGCGCTCTTCGATGCGTTCAACGGCTATCCGCTGGCGCTCGAAGTCCGTCATTCGACATTTCAAAACGCAGAGTTTCTCCAATTCCTCAACGAGCACGACGTGGCATGGGTGAACGTCGATCAGCCGCTCTTCCACGATTCCGTCAAACCGTCCGACGCGATGACCGGCCCGCTCGCCTACGCCCGCCTGCACGGCCGCAACTACGAGAAATGGTTCGCGCACGGCGAGACGTGGGAGCGCTACAACTATCTCTATTCGAAGGAGGAGCTTGCCCCCTGGGTCGATCGCATCCAGACCATGGCCGCGGCGAAAGAGACGTACGTCGTCACCAACAATCACTTCCGCGGACAGGCGATCGTCAACGCGGTCGAACTCGAAGAATCCCTCGGGATGGACGCGAAGATGCCGCCGCAGTTGAAGGAGACGTATCCGGGGAGGGCGTGAGCTGTCATCCTGAGCCGCCGAAGGCGCTGGAGCGCGAAGCGCGGAACGCCGAAGGACGGTCGAAGGTCGAAGGACCCTCCCTGATAACCCGGGACGGGCGGCGGCGCGTGAAACAGGCAAGCACGCGGTCACTTACGGTGCCGTCGCCGTCGTGCGAGTTCCGCCACCCTTCCGGGTTAGCAGGAAGGGGGTCCTTCGACCGTCCGCCGCTGCTCCGGCTTCGCCTACGCAGCTCTGGCGGCTCAGGATGACAGGTCTATCGCGCTACGTAGTTTGCCGACGGTAGCAACGCGCGCGACAAGTTCACGTGTCCGGCCAGCGTTTCGGCGGGTTCGTCGTTGATCAGGATTCGGACTCGCTTCGCTTCGGGGAAGTTGGTGGTCACGGTCTGAACGACGGAGTAGACGGCCATCAGCTCTTCGTGGCTGCCCGTGCCCCAGCCTTGCGCGAGGGTGTTGCCGCCGAGGTCGATGAAGGCGGTGCCGTCGGGGAGGAGGAAGGTGGCGCGGACGACGGTGTCGCGCGGAAAAATGTGCGGGACGCCGGCATTCGCCGATCCTTTGAGCAGCTCGCGGGCGACGATGGAGAGCGCGCCGGCGGGATTCTCGGGGAGCGCCACGTTGCGCGTCTCGCGGACGAGGAGCATGTCCGGTCCTTCAAAGAACAGCGTCACCGGGCGAACCGCTACCTTGTTCTCCGCGTTGAGATTCGCCGACAGAGGTTTTTTCCTGCAGCCGCCTGCGATCGCGAGGATCGCCAGCGACACCACTACCGCGCGGCGCACTACGTTCCCGTCCTCGTCGCTGGTTTCGTCGTGGCGGTCGCAGGTGCTGCCGGGGCGGTGGTCGTGGGCGCAACGGCGGGCGGCGGCTGAGCGACGCCGATGCGCGTTTCGTAGTCGGTCTTGTAGCGCTCGACCGCGGTCGTCAAGGCATCGACGACGGTCTTCTGGAACGCATCCGACTTGATCTTCGACTCTTCGTCGGGATTGGTGATGAACGCAACTTCGACGAGCGCGGCCGGCATCGTCGCGCCGACCAGCACTTTGAACGGAGCCTGCTTCACTCCTCTGCTTTGAATGCCGGTGATGCGGTTCATCTCTTCCTGCACGGCCTGCGCAAGGCGGCTCGATTCGTTGAGGTACTCCTGCTGCGCGAGGTCCCACAGCATCAGTTTCAGATCGCTCGACGCGGCCGGAGCAGCGGCGTTTTTCGAGGCATTTTCGAGCTCCGCCGCTTTCTCGGCGAGTTTGTCCGAGGCGTCGAGGGAGAGAAAGTACGTCTCGGCTCCGTGCGCGCCTTTGACGATGGCGGCGTTCATGTGAATGGAGAGGAAGAGATCGGCGTGGTACTGGTTGGCGATGGCGGTGCGTTGATCGAGCGGAACCACCGTATCGTCATTGCGCGTGAGGACGACGCGCGTTTTCAGCTTCGCTTCGAGCGCCGTGGCGAGGCGCTGGCAGAGCGCGAGCGTGGCGTCCTTCTCCATCAAACCGCCGGGACCGATCGCGCCGACTTCTTTTCCGCCGTGGCCGGGATCGATGACGATGGTGTGGATGCCGGGCGTCTCCACCGGCCGCGTCGAGCTCAAAGGCTGCGGCGTTCCCGGCGCGACGGACGCACCTTTGCGCAAGTCGAGGACAACCCGAAACGGATTGTCGAGACGGTAGGCATCGGCGACGACGTCCGGCGCGGTCAGCTGGATCCGCAGGTCGTTGCCGATGAACGACGTCTTCGCAACATAGGGATCGTCGTGCGCCTGCTCCACGTACGGCGCGCGAATGGCGGTCTTGAATCGCACCGTGTACGCGCCGGGCTCCTTGACGATGTTGTAGTCCGCCGGCGCGGTGAGCGTGAGGACGACTTTCGAAATCCCCTGCACGTTCGCAACGGAGACCGTCACGCCGGCGGCTGTCGTCACGGCCGGATGAATCTGCAGGATCTTTCCCGCTGGGTCCCACGTCGCGTCGAGTGCCGAGGCGCGCATCAGGAATCCCTGGAAAAACTGCCAGGGAACGAAGGGGCGGTTGTCGATCGTGACCGGCGCGACCGGCATCTCGATCAGATCGTCCTTCACCACGCCGAAGCGACTGTCGGTTCCGAACGCGGCCACGGTGTTGTTGAGCGCGGCCTTGAATCCGTTGCCGTCGCGCGTGACGGATCCGCCGAGGGCGGCGACGACTTCGTCGGCGGCGAAATAGGTCTGGGCGTTCTGGTGCGCGATGGTGATGGTCTTGTCGCCGCTCGGCGCGCGCAGCGTGGCCTGATTGGCGGGATTCGGAGGAGCGGGCGTCGGTGCCTGGGCGAGGAGGAGGACGGCCGATGCGAATGCGACCGCGAGGAGGGAGAGAGACCGAGACGTTATGACCATCATGGAGACCGCGGGATTATCGCACGGAGGATTCGCCGCGCCCGGGCGCTCGGCGCTTCCCCTTGCGCGCGGACGTGCGTTTCGGCGTGCTCTTCGCCGAGGAGGATTTCGCGCGTCCGGAGGTAACCGATGCGGGCCAGGACATCGAGCACGTCCCAGCGGCGCTCGGTGAAGCTGAACGGCAGACGGTGGCGCGGACGGATGACGACGATGCGCGGATCGGTGACGACGTGGTCGTAGTCGCCTTTGCGTTTGAACAAACCGCCTTCCGACTCCCCCTTCTGCGTGACCACCACCACCGCGTCGCAACCCTCGGCCAGCGCTTTTTCGTACGGCGCGTTGTCGGAGATGCCGCCATCGCCGTACATCTCGCCGCCGATGACCGGACGATGCGTGTAGAACGGCGGCAGATAGTTCGTGGCGAGCAGGAGCTGAAGCGGATCGTCGACGTCGCGGGCATTGAAGATGACGTTGGCGCCGTCGCGGAAACGGGTCACGGAGACGAAGAGTGGAAGCGCGTCGGGCTGCCTGAAACGATCGTGTCCGATGAAACGCTCGAACGTGCGCTTGTGCAGTTGGCGGAATCGCCACGGCGAATGATCGACGAGCAGGTTGCGAAGATCGATGTGCGGCATGCGCATGAACGAGCGCCAGTAGTAGCGGATACGCGATTCGCAGCGCGCCGCAACCAGCGCGGCGTTCCAGGCGCCGGCGGAAACGCCGATTGCCAGCGCCGGACGGACGCCGAGTTCGGCCAGCGCTTCGATGACGCCGATCTGGAAAGCACAGCGGGACGAACCGCCGGAGAAGACGTAGCCGACGCGTTTGGCGTCGCGCAGGAGGGCCAGTGGATGCAAACGCAGTTCAGTCTATGCTTTTGCGGTGAACGCAAAGCGCTGCATCGTCATCCTCGCCATTCTCGCCGCTGCCTGCGGCGCGCCGTCGGAGCCGAAAGGTCCGCACGTGCACAAAGATCCGATCAGCGTCCGCGGCTGGATCGTCGACGTCGAAACCGGTCCGAGCACGGCCTACCACACCGTCGAAACCGAGGCGGCGCGCAAGCGCGATCTCTTCCGCGGCACGAACGTCTGGGTCGAAAACGCGCCGTACGTTTCGGGCGGCGTGGCGGAGACGGGATCGTTTCTCCTGCTCGACGTGCCGCCGGGCGATGTCACCATCACTTTCTCCGCGCCGGGCGTTCCCGTGTCGCGGCTGGTGCTGAAACAGATCCCCGGCAATGCCGACGTCTTCGTCCCGGCCATGCTCATCAAGCGCGATGCGGTCTCGCTGCTCGATCCGAAGAGCGTGAAAGTGCGAGTGGCTGCGCAGATCGACAAGGCCGTCCCGACGGGCGCCTTTGCGACTGTCGGCGATCAGCTGATTGCGGTCCTGTCGACGCCGATTCGGGAAATGATCGACCGGCTGGATTATCCGAATCCGCCGGCGTCGTACGCGCCGTTGGCGACCGTCAGGTAATCGGGCGGCGCCGAACGCGGGCGATCAATGCGTCGAGCGAGAAGAGGCCGGGACCGAACGCCAGGACGATCAGCGATACGAGCAGGTAGAGGAACGGGGCGGCGTTCGTGAACGCGTCCTGGTCCTTGAAAAACCCCTTCACCGCTTCGAGATCGGCGGTGAGATACGCGACGATGAAGTTGATCACCAGCGGGATGCAGATCAGCCGCGACGCGAGCCCCAAGAGCAGCAGAAGACCGCCGACACATTCGAGCGACGCCACGAAGTGCGCGTTCGCGGACGGCATCGGGATGTGCAGGTGCGCGAGGAAGTCCGTGAAGCGGTCGATATTCTCCAGCTTCCCTTTGCCGGTTTGAAACAGTCCCCAGCCGAAGATCAGGCGCAGCGCGAGCAGGAGCGGACTGCGAAGACGGTCGAAGATGCGCGTCGTGGCGAGGTCATACCAGCGATCCAGTTTGCCGATCATCGTTTTCCTTTACTCGACCTCGATTGCCGTGAACAGGCCCGCGGCGCTCCAGTCGCGGAACCAGGTGAAGAGATCCGATTGTGCGGGGAAACGACGGAAACGGCGCTGAAAGGTTTCGATCGCGCTGCCGATCGTTTCCCTGGCAACAAGCGCTTCGAGGAAGACGAACGCCTCGCGCGTGAGCGGCATCCGATAGACGCCGTAATCGCGGCGATGAACCGCCAGCCACGATTTTTGCCGCCGCGGTTTCATCGGACGTTCTTCGCGGAATGCCTGGAACGCGTCGTTCGCGTCGTAGTCGAGCGCGAGCAGCCGTAGCGCCGGAATCGGGATGATGCGCGCATCGGCGATCTGCTCCGGCGCAATGGACGCGATCGCGTCCGCCGGCAACGCCTCCGCCTCGGCTTCATCAAAGACGTGCGTCATCGCCAGTTCCAGCTTCGCGAGATCTCGCAGGAACGTGCGCCGCTTCCACGTCGACGACGCGATGTACTCCGGCAGCGAATCGCCCAAACGGTTGAACGTGTAGCTGCGCGACGGAAACTGCTGGACGTAGTCGCGGACGAGATGCTCGAACGCGTGCTCGCCGAGAAATTGCGCGACCGCCGCGTAGTCGACGGTGAGCGCCTCGATCATCCGCAGCATGTACATGCCGTGGTAGATGCCGACGCGCTGAATCGGCTGCAGGGTTCGCGACGGCAGAATGACGTCATCGACCGCGATCTCTGCCGCATCTGCGGCTTCGTACACGTCGGACGGATGCGTGACAACCGCCTGCATCCACTCCTGCAGCGGCGCGAGTGCGACGTCAGATTGCATGGGGAACCTCGGGGAGTGGGGAGTTGGGAGTGGGGAGTAGGAGATCAGAGCTTGAGCGTGGTTTTCCACTCCCCACACCCCACGCTCCACTCCCCTCACTTCGATATGCCGAAGCCTTGCGCGCCTCGGCGTGCACCGTCGGAAAATCCGGGATATCCGCATCCCACTCCAGCAGCGTCGACACATCGCCGGTGCGTGCGCAGGCGCGTCCGTACAGCTTCCACACCTCGTCGATCACGAAATCGTTGTGCGTGTCGATGATGTGCGTGCCGTGATTCTGATGTCCGGCCAGATGAACCTGCACGACGCGATCGGCGGGGATGGCGTCGACGTAAACGTTCGGATCGAAGCTGTGGTTGAACGAGCTGACGTAGATGTTGTTGACGTCGAGCAGCAGACCGCAGTCGCTTTCCTCGGCGAGTGAGGCCAGGAAATCCCACTCCGTCATCGTCGACGTCGCAAACTCGACGTACGACGACGGATTCTCGACGACCAGCGGCGTCTCCAGAAAATCCGACACGACGCGAACGCGCTCCGCCGTGTGGCGCAGCGACTCCGCGTTGTACGGCATCGGCAGCAGATCGTGGACGTTGCGTCCGCTCACGCCCGTCCAGCAGAGGTGATCGGAAATCCAGCGCGCGTTGACCGTGCGCGCCAGCGATTTGAGTTTACGGAGGTAATCGAAATCGAGCGGATCGGTGCCTCCGATCGACAGCGAAACGCCGTGAAGCACGATCGGATACTGCTCCGCGATTTTTTCGAGCACGTAGCGCGGACGGCCGCCCGTGTCCATGTAGTTTTCGGAGAGGGCCTCGAACCAATCGACGTCGGGCTGCGAGCCGAGGATGTGGCTGAAATGAACGGTGCGCAGCCCCACGCCGATACCGAGGTCAGGGAAATGGAATCGATTCATTGGGTGTCCGTTGGAGGTGGAGGACAGGCGCGCGAGACGCCTGCCCTCCGAGGTGAGAGCAGGTTACGAAGCCTTCGGAGCCGGAGGAACGGCGCAGCCGCCCTTGCCCTTGCAGTCGTTCTTGCCGCCGGCGCCCTGACCCTTGCAGGCGTTCTTGCCGGCGCAGTCGTGCTTGTACTCTTTCGACGCGCAGCCGCCTTTGCCCTTGCACGAGTTCTTGCCCGCGCAACCGGCGTCGCCGGACTTGCAGTTGCCGTGCGACTTGCACGAGTTGAGGCCTTTACAGGCATGCTTGTCCGTGGCCTTGGCCGTGTCGGCCATCTGGACTGCCTGCGAGGTGGCCTGATTGAGACCGGCCGCCGCCGTCTTTGCCTGGTCGGCACGAAGACTGGTTCCGGCGCTCAGGCCGGCCACGACACCACCGAGAACGAGATAACGAGCGAGATCACGACTATTCATGCGATTCTTCCTCCTAAATTTTGTTGGACAGCGAAAGACCTACGTTTGGGGAAACCGACTGGATGCGGGATGACCTTGGGCGATGATGACGTGGCACCTGCAATGCAATTATTTGCAGCGATGAAGTGCCATCTGAAGATGTTGATTACGGCGATTGTAATCCTGTCGGCGTCCGCGGCGAAGGCAGATTTCAGTGACGATTCTCGAACCGTAAATGAGGTCGACCGCAACGCCGCCATTCGCATCCGCGACACCATCGAAGTGCACAGCCTCGACGGATCGCTCACGCCCGCGCAGCTCGACGACTTCGCCGATCTCGCCCAGAAAGGCGCCACCGACATCGCCCGCTTCACCGGCGTCACGCCTCGCGGTCAACGCATCCGCATCTACGTTTCGCCGCGCATCGATATCTCGCACACGTACCCGCACTACCCCGGTTCGTCCGATCACGAGGCGCGCGTCTTCATCGACAGCGAGCGCGTCGAACAGCACACCGCGCCCTATCTTCACGAGCTCGTGCACGCGGTCGTCGGCGACGGCGGCGCGATGTGGCTCGAAGAAGGATTCGCGTCGTGGGTGGCCTCCTCCGTAGCGACGAATTACGGCGGCTACTACGCGCCGGTTCTCAGCGACGGCAACGATCACGTCGACCTGCAGGCTCGTGCCGTCATCGAACGCTCCCGCGGTACCGCCGCGGCCGCGGCCTGGTTAGACAGCGATTCACCGGACCTTTCGCAACGCGACCGCCGCAGCTTCTACGTCCTCTCCCACTCCTTCACGAAATACCTCGGCACGACGCTCGGCACCAGCCGCCTCGTGCGCATCCACCGCGCAAATAACTCCCACGCCCTGGAGCTGATCTCGGGCATCTCCCTCGACGAATGGCGCACGCGCTGGATGTCCAGCCTCGGCGAATCGCGCGGGCGGGTGGCGGCGGGGCGGTAGCCCGTCATCCTGAGCCACCGGAGGACGGTCGAAGGACCCCCACGTGCTCGCCTCGTTTGTGCGCCGCCGACCATTCCGGGTTAGCAGGTAGGGGATCCTTCGACCGTCCTGCGCGACTACGGCTTCGCCTCCGTCGCTGCGGCGGCTCAGATGACAGCGTTCTTAATCCCTCCTTAATCGCCTCCTGTGTTTCACTTGCCGGGTGACGGCCCGACTCACGACCTGGATCGCCACCTTTGGCTCGCTGGCGCTGGTCACGGCGGCCGGGCGCGCGGCGAATCTCAATCCGAGCACGATCGGCTTTGCCTATCTCATCGTCGTCCTGCTCATTTCGGTGCGCGGCGGGCTGCTCATCGGGACTGTCTCCTCCGTTCTCGCTACGCTCTGCTACAACTTCTTCTTCTTCCCGCCGCTGTACACGCTCACGATCGAGCAGCCTGCCAATTGGTTCGCGCTCGCGGCGTTTCTCGTCGCCTCGGTGACCGTGAACCGGCTCGTCGTCGCCGCGCGCGTGCAGGCGGAAAAAGCTGAGCAGCGCGGCCGCGAACTGGAGACGCTCTACGCCGAACGCGAGCGATTCATGGAGGAGAACGCGCACGTGCAGGCGCTGCGGGAAAGCGAGTCGCTCAAGACCTCGCTGCTGCGCGCGATCTCGCACGACCTGACTACGCCGATCACCGCCGTCACGATCCGCACCGAATCGATCCGCCGCCGCGCCGGTGCCGACAGCGAGTTGATCGAGGACGTCGCCGCAATCGCCGAGGAGACGGGAAGGCTGCGGAGGCGGATCGACAATCTGCTGGCCATGGCGCGGCTCGAAGCCGGCAAAGCAAAGCCGCATCGCGAACCGACGCCGCCGGCCGATCTCTTTCGCGCCACGCGCGAGAATCTTCCGATCGTCTTCAACGCGCGGCCGATCACCGTGCACGTCGATGCCGACTGTCCCGACGCGAACGTCGATCCGTCGCTGGCGCTGGAGATCCTGGTCAATCTGCTGGAGAACGCGCATCGCGTCTCTCCGGCCGGCGCGACGATCGAGCTGGCCGCGCACCGCCATCCGCTCGATCCGAACAAGCTGCGCATTGAAATCCTCGACCGCGGTCCCGGCCTGCCGCCCGGCGTCGTCGATGCCGATGGAAACGTCGCAGCCGAAACCACAGACGTCGCGCAGCGCGGCCTCGGCCTGGAAATCGCGCGCAGCCTCGCCGCCGCAAACGGCGGCAGCATCGGCCTCGCAC
>JBAVBF010000124.1:0-12500 GCA_049586115.1 Thermoanaerobaculia bacterium
GGATGGCGATGACGCGACAGCCGTGGCGCGAAGTTGATCGAGGCGCGTCGTGAGATCGCGATACGCGCGGCGCTGGTTGGTCAATACATTGACTGTTTCGCCGGGATCATGTTGCAGGTCGTAGAGCTCCGGCCCCGGCGCGGAGATCAGCTTCGCCGACGCGAGCCGCAGCGAAGACAGCTCGCTCCAGCCGAACGTGGCCGGATACTGCGTCTCCGCATAGATCGGCGCCGGTTGTGGCTCGCGGCGATTGATGAGATCCGCGGCGAGATCGCGTCCGTCGACTGCGGGGAACGCGACGCCGGCCAGCGACGCAATCGTCGGCGCGAGATCGGCCGTACTCACCGGCGTCGCGATCACGCGCGGCGCCAGCGATGGCGCAGCGATGATCATCGGCACGTGCAGCGTCGGTTCGTAGAGCAGCAGGCCGTGCGTCAATTCGCCGTGCTCGCCGAGCGCTTCGCCATGATCGCCAACGATCACGATGATGGTGTTGCTGCGATCGACCGCCGCGAGCAGCCGCGCGATCTGGGCATCGACGTAGGCGACTTCGCCGTCGTACGTCTGCGGATACGGCGGCGGCGGCGCGTACGGTGCGTGTGCATCGTATAGGTGCACCCAGGCGAAGAACGGCCGGGCATCGTTCTGCCGCAGCCACGCCAGGGCGCGGTCGACGACTTCGCCGCCGCGCCGTTCCGCGTCGAAGGTTCCGCTGCTGTCGGTCACGTTGCGGACGATCTCGTCGTCGTAGCGCTCGAAGCCGCGATCGAGTCCGAAGCGATGATCGAGGATGAACGATCCGACGAAGGCTCCGGTGCGGTAGCTGCTGCCGAACGCCGTCGCCAGCGTTTGACGGGCGGCGGGAAATGCACCGACGCCGTTGTTGCGCAGCCCGTGATGCAGCGGCAGGAGTCCGGACATTAATGATGCGTGCGCGGGGAGAGTGAGCGGCACGGGCGAATCGGCGGCATCGAAGCGGACAGCTTCCCGAGCGAGGCCGGCCAGCGCGGGAGTGTTGCTGCCGAGGCGATCGGCGCGGAAGGTGTCGACGGTGATCAGGAGTACGTTGAGCGGGCGATGTGGAGTCTCGCGGCACGTGGTGATGAAGAGCGCGAGAAAGAGGATCGCTGGCGGCTTCCGAAACACGGCGCCATTCTGCATGAGAGGAGTTGGCAATTGGGTGGGACACCAATCATTCGAATCGAAAATCCGAATTATTGAAGGAGTGACCAGTTGAGGGTCAAGGACAGACTTGCGCTAACCGCTTAAAAATACTAACCTCGCGCCGCCTTGGGGTCCAAGGCTTTCAGCGGCAGCGGGCATGCACGCCTTTTACGGTCAGCGGCCGGGAGGCAGGGCGACTCGCGGCCAGTAAGCATTTCAATCAGTCACCAGGAGGTACGCCAGCCTCAGAGTGAAAAGTCAGGTCGACCACCGCAGTTAAACCGCAGCTCAGTGAATCGTTAGGAGAATGAACGCAATGCATTTACAAAAGTTTCGAGTAGCCACGCTGTTTGCGATGGTGCTCCTCATCGCCGTCGGCGCATTCGCGCAGACGGGCGAAACGGGCGCGATCGCGGGCACAGTCAAACAGGCCGGAACGCCGCTTCCCGGTGTGACCGTTGAAGTCCGCTCTTCGGCGCTCCAGGGCGTCCGCAGCGCAACGACGGATGCCGGCGGCAATTTCCGCTTCACCCTGTTGCCTCCGGGCCAGTACACGGTGACGGCAGCCCTTTCGGGTTTCAATACCGTGACGCAGAACAACGTGGGCGTGTCTCTGAACAAGACGGTCACGCTGGAAGTCGGCCTGAGCCCGGCCGCTTCCGAACAGATCACCGTCACCGGCGCCGCTCCGGTCGTCGACGTCACGTCGAACGTTTCCGGCGCGAACGTCACCTCGGAGACGATGAAATCGCTGCCCCTGGGCCGCAACTTCGTCGCCGCCGCGCAGGTCGCTCCGGGCACCTCGACGGACGCCGCCGGCCCGACCGTGTACGGTTCGTCCGGTGGTGAGAACCAGTACATCATCGACGGCCTGAACGTCACTGGCGTTGAGAAGGGCCTGCAGGGCAAGCGTCTCAACCAGGACTTCATTCAGGAAGTCGACACGCTGACCGGCGGACTTCCCGCCGAATACGGCCGTCTCACCGGTGGCGCCATCGTGGCAGTCACCAAGAGCGGTTCGAACGAGTTCCACGGCGACCTTTTCGGTTATGACAGCGGTGGCAGCTTCAACTCCGACCCGAACAAGCAGGTCGCGAACTTCCCGACCAGCGCCACCACGGTCGGCACCATCGACAAGCAGTTCGACTACGGCGTCGACGGCGGCGGCTACATCATGAAGGACCGTCTGTGGTTCTTCGGCGCCTACGACAAAGTCAGCGAGACTGATCTCAGCACGCGTATCAACACGCCGCTGGTCGTCAGCGGCTGCCCGTCGTGCACCATCCCCGTCGGCGGCAGCCAGTCCACGACGGTCAAGCGCGATCTTTACGCGGCCAAACTGAGCTTGGCGCTCACGTCCAGCCAGCTCTTCAACTTCTCAATCCTCGGCGACCCGTCGTCCTTCGCCGGTGCCGTTCTCGCGCTGGCCGGTCCGCCGAGCACGTACCAGGGCGTGAACAAAATCGGTGGCAACGACTTCGTCGGCCGTTACTCCGGCGTCTTCGGAACCAACTGGAACGTCAACGCCCAGCTCGGCCGCCACAAAGAGAAGAACATTCTCGCCGGCGCCGGAGCGAGCATTCCGCGTACGATCGACAACACGCAGAGCCCGGCCCAGAACACGGGTGGGTTCGGCTTCTTCCAGACGCAGAACTTCAAGCGCGACACCGGCAAACTCGACATCAGCTCGTTCTGGGGCAACCACCAGATCAAGTTCGGTGGCGACGAAGAGAAGCTGCTCGCGCTCAACGCCAACCAGGAAAGCGGCGGCGACCGCCTTCGCAAGCAGTGCGGTGGCAAGCGTAACGACACCGGCGGACCGATCAGCGTCAGCCCGGTCAACAATCAGTGCGCCGCCAGCGGCGTCAAGAGCGGTGTGGCCTGGTCGAACGGCTTCACCTATTACATCCACGAAGGCTACGTGAACACGCACTCCGCGTCGCTGAATCAGAACGATTCGTCGACGTTCTCCTCCAACATCCTCGACGCGCTGGTTTCCAGCCCGAAGACGGAAAACACCTCGCTGTACCTGCAGGACCAGTGGAAGGTCATGCCGAACCTGACCCTCAACATCGGCCTGCGCTGGGAAGAGCAGAAAGTCGGCGGCCTTGACGGCACCTTCCACATCGATCTGAAGCACAACCTGGCCCCGCGCCTCGGCGTCATCTTCGATCCGGCCAACAACGGCCGCAGCAAGGTCTACGCGAACTTCGGCCGTTTCTACGAGTCGATTCCGATGGACATCAACCTGCGCACGTTCGGCGGCGAGCTCTCGCTGCAGGTCGCGAACCTCGACCCGACCCCGCGTAACTTCGTTCCGAACGCCGGTGCTCCGGCCCTCTCTGCGAAGGGTCAGTTCACCTTCCTCGGCAACACCGCGGCTACCCCGGTCGACCCGAACCTCAAGGGTCAGTACATCGACGAGTACCTCTTCGGATACGACTACGAGATGGCCTCCAACCTCGGCGTCGGCATCAAGGGTACGTACCGTAACCTCGGCCGCGTGATCGAGGACATGCTCAACCCGACCACCGGCGAGTACTTCGTCGCCAACCCGGGCAGCGGCATCGGCTCGACCACCGCCTTCATCAACTGGGATGGAAGCACTGCAGCTGGTAATCCTTTCATCGCGCCTACACCCAAGGCGAAGCGCACGTACACGGGCGTCGAACTCCACGCCGAGAAGCGCTTCAGCAACAACTATCAGTTCTTCACCAGCTACGTGTGGTCCAAGCTGAAGGGCAACTACGACGGTACCTTCCAGAACTCGACCGGTCAGAACGATCCGAACATCAACTCCGCGTTCGATTACGCTGACTTCTCAGTCAACAACGACGGTCTGCTCAGCAGCGACCGTACGCACGTCGTCAAGTTCTACGGCTCGTACACGCTCGGCAGCTCGATGGCCAAGGGTCTTGATATCGGCCTGGCCGCCCATTGGGAATCCGGTCTTCCGCTCACTGCCTATGGCTACGAGCACGCCGGTTACCGCAACTGGGAGTACTACCTGACCCCGCGCGGCGACCTCGGCCGCGGTCCTTCGGATTACGAAGCTGACGTCCACCTCGGCTATCCGATTCCGCTCGGCGGCTCGCATCTGAACCTGCTGTTCGATGTGTTCAACATCTTCAACCGCCAGTCGATCACCGCGCTGGACAACCGCTTTGACCTCGCCACCGATGGCACTTGCCAGAACATCGTCAACGCTGCCGGCGCAGACATCTGCAATGGCTTCGGCGGCATCGGCAACAAGCCGGGTACGACCAACGCAATCGGTCAGCTCGGCAACGCCCGCACGCAGGCGACGAACCCGTCGTTCCTGAAGGCCGGCACGAACTTCACCGGCGTCCGCAGCATCCGTCTCGGCGCGCGCTGGACGTTCTAAGCAGTCCGTTTCCTCGTTGTATCCTGAGGGCCCCGTTCGCGGGGCCCTCTTTTTTATGCGCGCTAAATCCCTCCTGATCGCCGCATCGTCCCTGCTCGCGGCGACTCTGGCCGCGATTTTCATCCGCGTCCAACCAGCCGGTTGCACCATGGTGTTTCGGCGCGGGGACTCCGTCGTCGTCCGCTCGCAGCGCATCTATCTGCGGCCGCTTTTCTCAGGGATTCGCTGCTGCGCGAAGACCAGCGATGGCCGGCTGGAGTTCGATCAGTCCGTGATCGGGCTCAGCGCAACGGCCGACGAAGTGCCGTTACGCGTCCGATTCACGTACGTCGCGCCGGCCACCCTTCCCTCCGATTGGCCCGCCGGCGACTGGTGCGGTTCACTCCTCGCCCGTGTGACAGCCAGTGCCTCGCGCGCCTCGGCGACGGAGACTGCCGGGAGTCTTCTTTCCGACCGGCGCGCCGCCGGAGACCGGATCGCCGCCGGGATCGGCCGCGAGTTGAAAGGCGCCGGCATCGCCGCGGATGCCGTCTCCGCACGGATCGATCTGCCAGCCGGCTTTGAACGGCTGCGCGGTGCTCCGGAGCTCGCGAAACAGGCACACTCCGCGCGGCCGGTCATCTTCATCGGCCTCGACGGCGCTGATTGGCAACTGCTCGACGAATACATCGCCAACGGCTCGATGCCCAATCTCGCTCGCCTTGTCGCCACCGGTGCAGGCGGCGTCCTCGAGACCGACTATCCGCCGCTCTCGCCGCTAGTCTGGACGACGATGATGACCGGGGTCGGACCGCTCGATCACGCCATTCTCGATTTCACGCGTTTCAATCCGTTCACGCACGACAAAGAGCCGATCACCAGCGACGAGCGCCGCGCGCCGGCGGTGTGGAACATGCTGACCTCCGCAGGGAAGCGGACCGCCGTTTTCGGACTCTGGGCCACCTACGCCGCGGAACCGGTGCACGGACTTAACGTCTCCGATCGTCTCTTCACCTTTCTTTATTCAGATACCCGGAAACCCGCAGGCGTGATCTGGCCGCCGTCGCGCCAGCCCTGGTCCGATCAAATGCTTGCTGATGCCGAGCGCAACATCGATGTCCGCCGTATGCGTGACTATCTGCCGTCGCTGACGGACGACGACTTCACCGCGCTTTCAAAACGGGAGAATCCGTATGGCGATCCGGCGGCCGCACTTCGCCGCATTCTCGTCGAGACGGAGGTCTACGATCGTCTGGCGACGAGCTACCTGCACGGATTGCCGGCGCTGCCCGATCTGACGATCATCTATCTGCAGGGAACCGACACGATCGGCCATGTTTTCGCGCCCTTCGCGCCGCCGAAACAGCCGCAGGCTTCGCAGTCCGACTACGATCGCTACAACGCCGTTCCGGCGCACTACTTCCGCGACGTCGACCGGCTTCTCGGCCGCTACGCGGAGATCGCCGAGCGCAACGGTGCGACCCTCATGATTGCTTCCGATCATGGATTCTTCTGGCGCGAAGGGCGGCCGACGCAGATCTCGAGCACGGCGACCGCCACCGCCGCCAAGTGGCATCGCAAGCAAGGAATCTACGTCATTCATGGTGCCGGCATCGCGGCCACGCCGGGCCATCCGCTGCTGGGAAGCGTTCGTCAGGTCTGCGCGACGCTTCTTGCGCTCACCGGAATCCCCTCCCTGCCAAACGCCGCGCCGCCGTTGCCGGGTGCGCCGAGGTCCTATCCGCCGTTCGATTACGCCCGGATCTTCGTCCGCGCCCAGTCGCCGCCGCCGCCGTCAACAGGACGCGCCGCATCTGAAGACATCGCGAAGCTGAAAGCGCTCGGCTATATCGGGTCGGGCGAGTCGACACGCGCTGCAAACGGCACGAACGATACGAAGACGGCGGGTGCGTTCAACAACGAGGGGCTCATCCTGCGCAACGAACATCGCATCGATGAGGCGCTTGCCGCGTTCGAACGCGCGCTGGCTCTCGATCCGCACTATGCCTCGGCCATGTGGAACGAGAGCGAGACCTTGTTCAACGCCGGCCGCGATCTCGATCGCGCCGATGCGCTTCTGATCGCAGCGCTGCAGAACGGAATGGCGGACGCGGTGAGCTTCGTCATCACGCGTTCGATCGCCTACGAGAAGGAACGCGGCGATCGCAGTCTGCGCCTGCTCAACGCCGCGGTTGCGGTCAACAGCAATGA
This sequence comes from Thermoanaerobaculia bacterium, assembly GCA_049586115.1. Taxonomy (GTDB): domain Bacteria; phylum Acidobacteriota; class Thermoanaerobaculia; order Gp7-AA8; family Gp7-AA8; genus JADGNZ01. Next base: position 6,740 of record JBAVBF010000124.1, read on the forward strand.
ACCGGAGTTGCGGATGTTCCGCGGCCGATATCGGATGGACGCGCACGACTGCGCCGGCGCCCTGGACGACTTTCGGGCCGCGCAGACAGGACATCCGAACGATCCGCTCGCCTACGCGTCGGCCGCGCTCGCGCAGATGTGCTTAGGAGACGACGCAGGCGCGCGGGCGAGCATCGAGCGCTCGCTGGCGCTCGACCCGAATCAGCCGATGCTTCAGAAGATGCTGCGGCCGTGACGCTCTATAGCCGCACCTCTTTCACCGAGCTTCCCAGCTCATTGGAGAGGTCGTCGCGAAGCGTGACCACAACGGTGAAGTCGCCTTTCTGAAGACGGACGTTCAGGGTGTAGCGGAAAGGATCGGCCGCTGCCTGGTACTGCGCCGTCGACATCGTGACTTCCTGCAGCTGGTGAGAGAACCCGACGTTCTGCCCCTGCGCATTGAACACCGACACGTAGATGTGCACGCGGCCGACGTAGGTACCCTCGCGAGGTAGCATCGTCAGTTTTCCGATCGGCAGAGCGGCCGTCAGCGGCACCACGATCTTCTTTTCCAGCGGGTGAGGCTGGCCCATGTTCACCTGAACCGGCAGCGGACCAGTCGGCAGATCGAAGGTCATGCGGGCGCGCAACGTCTGCTCGAGGCGGTCGTCCGACGTCAGATCGTAGTAACCGACGCGATTCGCGACGAGTACGCCCGCCCGTTTCACGTGCACGCGGATGTTGTGGTACTGCCGGTCTCCGCTGTGGTTGGGCGAGTAGCCGAGCGAGTAAAAGTTCGACGTCTGTGCGTCGATCACCGCGAACGAGTGGCCCACATCCGTCGACGGCATGTACGACCCGCCGGTGCTGAGAGCGATGGACAGCGGGATGGAATCGACATTCGACACGTCGATCGGATCCGAGCCGCCGCCGCGCTGGAAGAAGTTCGGCGACGACATGTCGATGCCGGACGACTTGTTCTCGACGTCATGCTGCGGCGCCTGCATCCCGCGGGCGCGTGCATTCACGATGTGGATCGTGAAATTCGCGGCATTCGCTTCCTGGACGATGGCATCCACGATTTTCGCCCTCTCCAGTTGCAGGGCCTGCATATACGGATCGTTCCCTTTGTCGTATGCCGTGTATGTGGTGTTGTTCTCGATTCCGCCCGTGACAAGAATCATGTACTTCTTGCTGTCGTCGGCGGAGTGCGCACGCGCCATCTCGGCCACGGCGCGCGCGGTGTTCTGCAGCGCGGCGATGCTTTGAAACGTCTGCTCGCGCGATTGGAATCGCACCGTTTGTCCGTAGTCGTAGCCGTCGGTCTCGAAGTCGAGCTGCTTGCGGGTCCGGTCCGACAGGATGGAACGGTCCATGTCGTGCGAGTTCATGAAGGTCGGCGAGTGCTCCACTCTGCCGATGGCGGCGTGAATCAGCGCTTTGTCGTTCGTGAAAGGCTGCACGACTTCCAGTGCGTGTCCGATCGTGGCCACCGCCCAGTCGTAGTCGCCCGCGTAGATGCTGTCGAGCTGCTTCGAGAAAATCCGCAGCGCCGCGTTGCGCTCGAGATTGCCGACATAGTTGTTGTCGATCAGCAGGACGATTCTGCGCCGGACTTTTTCCGCCTCCGGTGCCGGAGTCTTCGATGCCTCTGCCGCGGGTGCTTGCCGGACGAGCGCCTTCTCGATCACGGAGAAATTGGTGACCTTCACCGGCTTGCCGTCCTCGAAAACCTCGAAGTCATTTCGGGTCAGGTCCATGACCGGTTTTCCGTGGCGATCGGTGACCGTGACGTCCACGTTGACGACGTTGACGTCGACATGCGCCGTGAGCGGCGGCAGCGGTCCGAAGTTCTGGGCGATGGACGGGACAACAAAGAGTGCGAACGACACAACCGCGGTCAGCAACCGGCGCATAAATCCTCCCCTGAAGTGCAGTGACGGATTGTACGTCCGCAGGTGATGGCGCGGGCGAGCTGTTCCGTAAGCCGTAACAGCTTCGTGCGGCGGCGGGCACGCCCGCGGCGTTGGTTGCCCAAGGCTCCGCCAACAGCGCGATTTAACGTCTACCGCTCACGATCTAAAGCGGGATGTTGCCGTGCTTTTTCGGCGGATTGCGATCGCGCTTGTTGCGCAGCATCGCGAAGGCAGTGATCAACTTCCGGCGCGTGAAACGCGGCTCGATGATCTCGTCGACATAGCCGCGCTCCGCGGCGATGTACGGGTTCGCGAATTTGTCTTTGTACTCGGCGATTTTCGCGTCGCGGTCTTTCGCCCCTTTGTACAGAATGTTGACCGCGCCTTCCGCGCCCATGACCGCGATCTCCGCCGTCGGATACGCATAGTTCATGTCCGCCCGGATGTGCTTCGAGTTCATCACGCAATACGCGCCGCCGTACGCCTTGCGCGTAATCACCGTGATCTTCGGTACCGTCGCCTCGGCCAGCGCGTAGAGCAACTTCGCGCCGTGGATGATGATGCCGCCGTACTCCTGATCGGTGCCCGGCAGAAAACCGGGAACGTCTTCGAGCACGAGCAGCGGGACGTTGAAGGCGTCGCAGAAGCGGACGAAGCGCGCCCCTTTGCGCGACGCATTGATGTCGAGCACACCCGCTAGGAACGCCGGCTGATTCGCGACGACGCCAACGGGATGGCCGTTCAGCCGGATGAATCCGACCACGAGGTTGCGCGCGAAATGCTGATGGACTTCGAGGAAGTGATCTTCGTCCGCAATCGTCCGGATCAGATCGCGAATCTCGTACGGCTGGTTCGGAGAATCGGGGATGAACGTGTCGAGCTGCTCGTCGACGCGGTTCACGTCGTCGCTTGTCGCGACGTGCGGCGGCTCTTCCATGTTGTTCGACGGCATGTACGACAGCAGCTCGCGAATGGTAGCGATGCAGTCTTCGTCCGAATCGGCCGCGAAATGCGCGACGCCCGAGGTTTGATTGTGTGTGTCGGCGCCGCCGAGTTTTTCCTTCGTCACTTCCTCGTGCGTCACCGTGCGAATCACGTCGGGTCCGGTCACGAACATGTAGCTGGTCTTCTTCACCATCAGGATGAAATCGGTGATGGCGGGCGAATAGACGGCGCCGCCAGCGCACGGCCCCATGATCGCGGAGATCTGCGGGATGACGCCTGACGCGAGCGTGTTGCGAAGAAAAATGTCCGCGTAGCCGCCGAGGGAGACGACGCCTTCCTGGATGCGCGCGCCGCCGGAATCGTTGAGACCGACGATCGGCGCGCCGTTCTTCATCGCCAGGTCCATCACCTTCACGATTTTCGCGGCGTGCGTTTCCGAAAGCGAGCCGCCGAAGACGGTGAAGTCCTGTGCGAATGCGTACACAAGCCGTCCGCCGATCGTGCCGTAGCCGGTCACGACGCCATCGCCGGAGATGCGCTGCTTCTCCATCCCGAAATCGGTGGAGCGATGCACGACAAGCTGATCGAGCTCCTGAAACGAGCCGGTATCGAAGAGCAGCGCGATCCGTTCGCGCGCCGTCTTTTTCCCCTCGGCGTGCTGACGCTCGATGCGTTTCTCGCCGCCGCCAAGCTCGCTCTCGCGTTTGCGGCGTTCCAGTTCGTCGGTGTGTTTGTCTGCGGGCATGGATTTTATGGGAGTGGGGAGTTGGGAGTGGGGTGTCGGAGAACGACGGTCGGTGTCGCGAAATCCGCGTTTTTCTCCAACACCCCACACCCAACTCCCCACTCCCCATTCATAACGTCACGTTCCGTTCCGCGGCCACGCGTTTCATCGCCTCGATTACCTCGAACTCCGACGGCTCGCGCGTGCCGATGGTCTTGGCCAGCCGGATGCGCGCCTCGGCTTCGATGGCGTCGTACGCGGCGAAGTTGTCCTCGAGCGTTTTCGTGACGACGTCGATGCCGATTTCCGCGTCGCCGAATTCGACCAGGCCGCGGTCTTCCAGCCGGTTCACGATCGACCGCGCCAGGAACTCGATTTGTCGGATGCTCGTCGGCATAAGCGCGGCGATTCTAAAGCATCATCTCGGCGCCGAACGAACCGGCTGCGTATGGGTACCAAATGGGTTGCTCGCGCGAGACGGCGTCGATGCGCGACGCGTCGATGGTCGTGGGGAAAACATCGCCGCCGTCGACGCAGAGAACGCGAAGCGCGGTGCCGTGAACAGGCTCCAGCAACACGATGGCGAGCGGCGCATCGGGATCGATGCGTCCGAACGGCAGCGCGCGGATGTTCGTCCACGCTCGCACCGGCTTCACGGCGTAGCCCGGCCGGTACCAGTTCGGCGGCGCATCTTGCGTCACGGCGCGCGTTTCGATCGGCCGTCCGCGTCCGTCGAAACCGCCTCCGGTCTGCTCCATCGCCAGCTCGCCGATGAGCGACGGAAGGATCGCGGCGGAAACGTTGGGAGCCAGCCGCAGATGTTTTGGCGCATCGCGCTCAGCGCCGGCACGGGCAAGCGCATTGGCAATTGTCTTCACGCTTTCGAGATCGAATGACGCGAGGTCGATCAGCGCGCGCAGCGGAGGATTAGCGAGCGAGATGTGAACGCGGCGCGACTCCTCGGTCCACGTAATGCCGTTCGTTTCATGAGTCGCGATGCCCGATGAGGCGATCAATCGCTCGATCCTGCCGGACTGCACAGACAAGAGTGTCTGTGCCACATGGGCCTGCGTCTCATTCACAAACGCGGCGAGCTCGGGATCGTGGTGTGGCACAGACACTCTTGTCTGTGCTGGTTCCTCTACCAGTGGATGAGCCTGAAACACGCCATCCTTTTCAAATGCCTCGCCGGCCTCGGAGACAGACACGAAGATCCCGTTCTCGTAGCGAACGACGCGGCCGAACTTCCGATAGACCTCGGTCATAGCAGTCCATCCGTGATCATGACCGGCGCATGCGACGCGACGTACAACTCCTGCCCTTCGCGCGAACAGATCACGCCGGGATAACGAAGCGGTTCGCCCGATGCGCCGATCAGCGATGCCGCGAGCTCCGCGCGCGGCCTGCGGATCGTGAACGGGCCAGCTGACGACACGGCGACGTCGATCGTCACGATGTCGGTGATCGGATCGTACGCACCGCCCGCTACGAGTTGCACCTCGACGCGTTCATCCCGAAGAGCAAAGGGGGCGTCGTGCTGCCGCGCGATGACGTGCTTCATCCGCAGCAGAGGAACATCGCGGAATGTTTCGCGCCTCGGCGTCAACGGCGCATCGATCGATAACCACCGCGGCCACCCAACCGGAGCGGCCTCGTGTTCGCTGGCGTGGCCGAACGCCTCGTGAAGCAGCACGGCAGCGGATCCGTTCAACCAGACGATCGGTCCGCGCAACGGTGCGGAACCGTTCCGAACGCGCTGCAGCAGTTCGTAATCAGCAATCGCATTCGAGGGCGTCGTCACGACAGAGACGCCATCGACGGCGAGCGTCATCGTCGTCTCGACCGACGCGACGTCGTTCTCGCGCGTCGCGCGCACGACCACCCGAACGCGTGCGTCGCGCAACATGGGCACGGTCGCCCGCGCCTCATCGAGCGCGGATTCACATGCCCGCACGAGCCGCTCATCGCAAGCGTCACTCGCTTCGATCGCGTCACCGGTCTGCGTCGCCACGCCGTGCATCAGTCGCGACTCCGTGAGCGCGCCGCGCAGCCACAGCTCATCTCGGGAAGCGATTGCGAATGTGCTCACTGTCATCCTGAGCCGCCGGCGGACGGTCGAAGGACCCCCCACCTGCTAACGAGGGCAGGCTGCGGGGGACGCATGCGCGACCGGCTTATCAGCTGGGGGTCCTTCGAC
>JBAVBF010000125.1:0-2439 GCA_049586115.1 Thermoanaerobaculia bacterium
GTTCAGCGTTGCGCTATCCTTTCTCCCCACCAGAATCGGAGAGATCACTCATGACCGTGCAGGCGTCGCCGTCGTCGCTCGAGCGGGAGCTCGAGTATCGGAAAAAGCTCACCGGGATCACCAATCAGATCAATGCCGCGGAGTCCATCCCGCACATTCTGATGACGCTCAGAGACAAGATCCTCGAGCTGCTCGATGCCGAGCGGCTTACGATTTACGCCGTCGATACCAAGAACCAGGAGCTGTATTCGATGACCAAAGTCGGCGACATGCCGAAGGAGATTCGGGTACCGAAATCCTTCTCCTCGATCGCCGGATTCACCGCCCTCGCGCGGAAGACCATCAACATCAAGGACGCGTACGACGCCGCCGAGCTGGGGAAGTTCCACGCGAACCTCCGCTTCGATCAGCGCTGGGACAAGCAGACCGGCTTCCGCACCAAAGCTGTCCTCGCGGTGCCGATCCTTTTCGAAAAGTACCTCCTCGGCGTCGTGCAGCTGATCAACAAACGGCACGGTGTTGCCTTCACCGCCCAGGATGAGGATGCCGCCGAGGAGATCGGTCGGATTCTCGGGATCGCGTTTTACAACCAGCATCGCGCCTCCCGGCAGACCAAACCGTCCCGCCTCGGTGCGCTCGTCGACAAAGGCGTCATCTCCGAGAAAGACATCGAAGCCGCCGTCTCCAGCGCCCGCGTCAACAACTCCACGATCGAGAAAGTGTTGATCGAGGATCACAACGTCCCGAAAGAGGAGTTGGGGAAATCGCTGGCCGCCTTTTACAGCACCAGCTTCTTCTCGTACGACGGCGCGCAGATGATGCCGCAGGAGTATCGCGACCGGGTGCCGTCGGACATGTGGAAAAAGTACGTCTGCGCGCCGATCGAGCGGCGGCCGGGCGTGCTCGTCATCGCCGTTGACGACCCGCACGACCTCACGCGCCTCGACGCCATCCGCGCCATGAACCTCTCACCGCGCTATGACTTCTGGGTCGGCATGAAGCACGAGATCCTGGCGTACATCGGCGCGTCGTACGGCGAAGCCGAGGAGACGTCAACCGACAGCGCCGACCTCACTAAGATTCTCGATTCCCTCGGCGAAGGGGAAGCGACCGCCGAAGAGGAGGAGCGCGACAAAGACGAGATCGACGAGACCGATTCCGGCATCGTCAAACTCGCCAATCAGCTCATTCTCGAAGCGGCGGCGCGCGGTGCCTCGGACATTCACGTCGAACCAGACGGCTCGAAAAACCCGTGCCTCATCCGGCTTCGCATCGACGGCGACTGCATCAAATTCATGGAGATCCCCGGCCTGCATCGCAACGCGCTCGTGCAGCGCCTGAAGATCATGGCCAAGCTCGACATCTCCGAGCGCCGCAAGCCGCAGGACGGCAAGATCCGCTTCAAATCGCCGAAGGGAATCGTCGAACTGCGCGTGGCCACGATCCCGACCACGAACCAGAACGAAGACGTGGTCATGCGGATCCTGGCCGCGTCGAAGCCGCTGCCGATCGAGAAGATGGGCTTCAGCGAACGCAATCTCAGGAACTTCAAAACGATCCTCGCGAAGCCGTATGGAATCTGCCTCGTCGTCGGTCCGACCGGTTCCGGCAAGACCACCACGCTGCACTCTGCCCTCGGCTCGATCAATACCGAGGACATGAAAATCTGGACCGCGGAAGATCCGGTCGAAATCACGCAGAAGGGACTGCGCCAGGTTCAGGTGCAGCCGAAGATCGACTTCACCTTCGCCGCCGCGATGCGCTCGTTCCTGCGCGCCGATCCCGACGTGATCATGGTCGGCGAAATGCGCGATCACGAGACGGCAGCAATCGGTATCGAGGCATCGCTGACAGGACACCTGGTCTTCTCGACGTTGCATACGAACTCAGCGCCGGAGACGATCTCGCGCCTGCTGGACATGAACATCGATCCGTTCAACTTCGCCGACGCGCTCCTCGGCATCATGGCCCAACGCCTGATCCGCACGCTCTGCCCGAAGTGCAAGGAGCCGCATCATCCGTCCGAGGAGGAGTTCGACGAGCTGATGGAAATCTACGGCCGCGATTTCTTCCCCGACCTCGGCATCAAGTACTCGGCCGACTACATGCTCTACGAACCGAAAGGCTGCTCCAACTGCAACAACACCGGCTACAAAGGCCGGATGGGCGTCCACGAACTGCTGACCGGCACCGACGAAGTAAAACGCGCCGTCCAACGCCGCGCCCCGATCGACGAACTGCGCACGCTCGCCATGCAGCAAGGCATGCGGACGCTCCTGCAGGACGCGCTCGAAAAAGCGATGCGCGGCATCACGGATGTGAAGCAAGCGCGATCGATCGCGGTGAAGTGAACGCGACGTAGCGTTGTCATCCTGAGCCGCCGGAGCGACGTAGCCGAAGGCGCAGTCGCGCAGGACGGTCGAAGGACCCCCCGACTGG
>JBAVBF010000126.1:0-6696 GCA_049586115.1 Thermoanaerobaculia bacterium
GAGCGCCGACTCGATGCCGCTGCTGTACAGCTCATCGTCGTACAACGCGGCGATGGCGAACTCGCGTTCGCGCCGCCAGTCGGCGATGCGATTCATGATCTCTTCGTGGCCGTTGATCGAATCGCGCGCCGCGATCAGAGCGCTGGTCAGCGCTTTCATGGCATCGCGGCGGAACGGCGACTGCGTCTTCTGCAATTCGGATTTGATGGCATCGAGCTCGCTGCGATTCGAGCTGATCGCCGCCAGCTCGTCGATGTATCCGAGCACCGTCGTCACCTCGGCATCGATCGGACCGCGATACGTTTCCCACGCCCGGCGCTGCGCTTCGCGCACGAGGCGGAGATCTTCCTTTTCAAGTCCGTCCAGCTCGTCGGCGGTGGCGATACCGTGGCCGATCATCCACTCGCGCATCTTTTTGATGCAGTCGAACTCCGTCTCCCATTCGAGCCGCTCTTTCGACTTGTAGCGCTCGTGCGAGCCGGACGTCGAATGCCCCTGCGGCTGCGTCATTTCGTCGACGTGAATGATGGCCGGCACATGCTCCATCCGCACGATGGACGCGGCGGCGATGTACGTCTCGCAAAGCGCGGGGTAATCCCAGCCGTGCACGATGTAGATGTCGTAGCCGCTCTTCTGTTTCGGATCGCGCTGAAAGCCTTTCAACAGCTCCGAAATGTGGCCTTTCGTCATCTGGAATTCGTTCGGAACGGAGATGCCGTAGTTGTCGTCCCAGATGGAAACGAGCATCGGAACCTGCAGCACGCCAGCCGCGTTGATCGACTCCCAGAACATCCCCTCGGCGCAACTGGCGTTGCCGATGGTGCCCCACGCGATCTCGTCTCCATTGCGCGAAAACTGCGTGGCCGCCTTCAACTCTTCGAGTTCGCGATAGACCTTCGACGCGTACGCGAGTCCGACCAGCCGCGGCATCTGCGAGCCGGTCGGCGAAACGTCGGCGGAAGTGTTGTACGTGTCGGTCTGATTGCGGAACGAGCCGTCCGGATTGAGCAGGCGCGACGCGAAGTGGCAATTCATCGAACGCCCGGCCGACCACGGCTCGTGCTCGGTATCCGCATCGGCATACAACTGCGCGAAGAATTCGTCGAGCGTGCCGATGCCGGCGGCGAAGACGAAGGTCTGATCGCGGTAATAGCCGCTGCGCCAGTCACCCTTGCGGAAGGCGCGGGCCATGGCGAGCTGCGCGACCTCTTTGCCGTCGCCGAAGATGCCGAACTTGGCCTTACCGGTCAGCACTTCCCTGCGGCCGATGAGACTGGCCTGCCGCGAGCGCCAGGCGACGCGGTAGTCGTCGATGATGCTCTCGCGCGTGAACTGCGTACGGATCGTTTCGGTCTGTTCAGGTGTGGCCATAGGCGCCGCGAAGTTTATCCTGACTACTTCCTAACCAGCAGGCCATTGAGAGGATCGAGCCGCATCGGCGCATCGGGGAAATCGCCGATCTCGAGACCGCGCCGCGGATCGTGCAGTGGCTTCAGGGCGTAATCGATCCTCACCGGCTTCGATGCCGTCGCCGCGTAGCGATAGAGATTGCGGTAGCTGCGCTGAAACTTCTCGTAGCGCGTGTACGTGCCGATCGCACCGATGAGCAGCGGGATCGCCAGAATTGCAACCGCCCACCAGCGGCGATCGACGGCGAACACGAACAGGGTGAGCGTGACGGGGATGACGTAGAGCCGCGGCACGAACATCAGGTAGTGGATGAGTTCATGCCCCTGATACGTCGCGAACATTGATAGATACAGGACGACAGCCGCAGCGGCGTACGCGATGAACGCGCCGCGCGCGCGCCACGTGCGCATCGCGGCGATGGAGAAGGCGAAGACGACATAGCCGAGGATGCCCGGCGATCCCCACAACGTTTCGCGCCAGTAGCTTTCGATAAGTCCCTTCACGGTCGGAAGCAGCATCGAGATTTGAAATTGATGCGTGTCGGCGGCGGATCCAAAAGGGACGACAAGGCTGCGTAAACCGAAGTAGAGGATGCCGATGGCGATGGTCGGAATGGCGATCCTGATCGCTTCACGAAGTTTGATGCGATCGATGGCGGCCAGAATCAGCAGCAGCGGCAGGGCCATGGCCGCGGTCTCTTTGAAAAAGAACGCGAATCCGAAAACGAATCCGGCTTCCAGGAACCAGCCGCGCGTGACCATGACCAATCCCCACGCGGCGAGCAGGAGCACGGAGGCGTCGAAGATGTTTGCAAACCAGCCGGCCGTGATGATCGAACCGGCGGAGAAGAGCGTCGCGAAGACGAAAACGAAATCGCGGCGGTCGTCGCGTCCGGACCAATTCGTGATCGCACGAACGAACAGCGCGACCGCGCCGAGGATCATCAACATGTTGACGATGCGCAGAAATGGCCAGGCGATGGCCGGCGGGAGGACGCGAATCGTCAACGCCGCGAAGATGGTCGGGACAGGACGCCAGAACGGCAGCGGCGTTTTCACGATCATCGACACGAGCTGCATTGCGCTCTGATGCGCATCGCCGAAGACGGCCAGCGCGCTCGATTCGTCCCAGACATCGGCGATGAATAACCGCGCCATCGCGATGATCCAGAGAAATACGATCGCGTAGGTCGCGCGGCGCCAGGGTGTCATCGGCGGAACTGTAACGTACGTCCCACGCGCACCTGTCGGCGAGCCGGCGTAAGAACCGTAGCCCACACTTTCAAGCGTGGGCCAGCGTATGGCGTCGACCTCCCTTCGACGCGCTCACGAATACCCACGGCTGAACGCCGTGGGCTACGCTCTTACGCCGGCTTCGCCGACGGAGCTACACGCGATCCAACTCGCGAACGGCAGTATCGAGCATCGACACAACCCGCGACGAAGACGGACTCTCGCAGTAAATCCGGATCATCGGCTCGGTGCCCGACTTGCGGAAGAGGATCCACGACCCGTCTCCGAAGTTCATCTTCACGCCGTCCTTCTCTTCGCGATTCGTGAAATCGGGACCGAATGACGCATCGAGCGCGCCCGATTTCACGCGATCGATCAAACGCGCGCAGACGTCCATCGGACGATTCAAATCGCGGCGGTCGTAGTGCAGCGCTCCGAATTCGGACTCCATCGCATCGACGATCGCCGACAACGGCTTCCCGTAATGTCCGATGCATTCGGCGACGAGCAGCCCGGAGAGGATGCCGTCGCGCTCGGGGAGAAAATGCCCGAAGCCGATGCCGCCGCTTTCCTCGCCGCCGATGAGGATGTCGCGGGTGAGCATCAGGTCGGCCACGTACTTGAAGCCGATCGCGGTTTCGGTGAAATCGGCGCCGAGCGCCCGCGCGACTTTCTCCACGAGCCGGGAGGTCGAGAATGTCTTGACGATTTCGCCGCCCAGCTTCTTTTCGCGGACGAGATAGAGCGCGAGCAGCGCGATGATTTTCTGCGGCGAGACGAAGCCGCCCTTCTCGTCGAGGATGCCGAGGCGGTCGGCGTCGCCGTCGTTGCAGATGGCTAAGTCGTAGGGAGTGGGTTGTAGGGAGTTGGGGGTGGGAGTGGCGATTCCTTCCGACCCGCGACTCCCGACTCCCGACTCCCGCATTACATCCATCGACGCGCCGAGGTTTTCGGCAATCGGTTCGGGGTTCACGCCGCCGAAGGAGGGATTGATCTCGCCGCGGATCGTGGCGACCTCGCGGCCGAGGATGCGTGAGGGGAGGCCGGCGGAAACGCCATGAATCGGATCGTGGAGGATGCGCACGCTCTTCGCGACGTTCAGCTGCGCGCGCAATGCGGCGACGTAGTCATCGAGCAGATCGGACTCTCCGATCGATCCGCCTTCGCGCGGAGCCGATTGTCCGAGGGCGGCGGCGATGGCTGCGTACATCTCGGGCAGGCCCGAGCCGCCATACCACGCTTTGAATTTGAGGCCGTTGTACTTCGCCGGATTGTGGCTGGCGGTGACGACGACGCCGCCGAGGAGCTTGCGGCGCCAGGCGGTGAACGAGATCGTCTGCGATGGCGTCGGCGCGTTGGAGAGGACGACGCGGAATCCGTTTGCTTTCAACGTTTCGGCGACGAGCGATGCGAACTCGCGCGAGAGAAAACGGCGATCGAATCCGACCACGAGCGCGTTGCGGTCGATGCCGTCCGGCGGCTCGAGCGTCCGCGCGGCGACGGCGATGGCGTCGCTGACGCGGCGCACGTTGTCAAACGTGAATCCATCCGCGATGACGGCGCGCCAGCCGTCGGTACCAAAGGTGATCGCCTGCGACATGCGGCGCATTCTGCCACGCGGGATTCGCAACCTGCGCGAGCATCAGCAGCACAGCCAGGAGTGTCCGTGCCGGGACCTCTACTGCTGCTTGAAAATCCCGCCCGAGAGCACTGGCCTCGTGGCTGTCGATGTCGTCGTCGACGGACGCACGACGGCGACTCCGCTTCCGTCGCCGACGATCGTCGTTCCGTGTCCGCTCACGTTGCCGATCGCGGATGGTGAGGTGACAGGTGCGGGAGGAGGCGCGGGAGCCGGCACATTCGTGTTCGCGAGCAGCAATTGCTCGCGCGCAGCCGGCGCGACGAGCATCGGATCGGCGGCGCGCTGGTCGTCCACCGCCCCTTCCTTGATGACGTCGACGTTGCGCGAGATCGGAGCGTTCGCTGCCGGCACCTGGCTTCCGAACAGCCGTCCGTACTCGCCCGCCGGCGCGCTGCGCGCTTCGTTGTAGATCGAGATCGATGCGACGATCACCGCCGCCGACAGCATCGAAATCGCGCAGTTCTTGACGGTCAGGATGCGGCGGCTCTGGCGCCGGTCGCGGATCGGGACGATCAGCAGTGCCTTGCGGGATCGGGACAGCATGAGCCCGTTGATTGCGAGCGGCCTGCCAGATACGCACTTTTCCGCTACCCTAAGCGCCATGTCCGGCGTGACCTTCAGCGAAGTGGCCAAGCGGTACGGCGACGTCTCCGTCATCGAACATCTCAACCTCGACGTCAAAGATCACGAGCTGATGGTCCTGGTCGGCCCGTCGGGATGCGGCAAGTCGACGGCGCTGCGGATGATCGCCGGCCTCGAAGAAGTCAGCGCCGGCACGATCTCGATCGGCGGGCGCGTCGTCAACGATCTCGCGCCGAAAGACCGCGACATCGCCATGGTCTTTCAGAGTTACGCGCTCTACCCGCACATGAGCGTGCGCGAGAACCTCGAGTTCGGCCTGCGCATGCGCAAGGTGCCCGCGCCCGAGCGCGCCAAACGCGTGGCCTCGGCAGCCGAAATCCTCGGCATGTCGCACTTGCTCGAACGCAAACCGAAGGACCTCTCCGGCGGACAACGCCAACGCGTCGCCGTCGGCCGCGCTATCGTCCGCCAGCCCGCGGTCTTTCTCTTCGACGAGCCGCTCTCGAACCTCGACGCGAAACTCCGCGTCCAGACCCGCGCCGAGATCACGAAGCTCCAATCGACCCTCGGTACCACCTCGGTTTACGTCACGCACGATCAGGTCGAAGCGATGACCATGGGCCACCGCATCACCGTCATGCGCGACGGAAAAATCCAGCAGGTCGGCACGCCGCGCGAAGTCTACGAATCGCCCGCGAACGCCTTCGTCGCGCAGTTCATCGGCACCCCGCCAATGAACCTGATCGCGGCGACGGTTTCGGGCGAAACGCTGCAAACGTCATCGTTCACGCTGCCGCTCGCCGCGAAGTTCCGCGGACGTGTAGCGGATGGCCAACGCGTCCTCGCCGGAATCCGCCCCGAGCACCTCCACCACGCCGCCAACGGACCGATTACCGCGAACGTCGATGTCGTCGAACCGATCGGACACGAAACGATCGTCTACGCGAGCAGCGGCGATTCAAAGCTGGTGGCGATCTTCGAACCGACGGCCACGCCGCGCGCGGGCGAGACGATTTCGATGTCGATTGACATCGACGCAATGCATCTCTTCGATGCGGCCTCGGAGAAAAACGTCGTCACATAGGCCGTCGGCCCGCAAGCAATCGCAATCAACGCATCCGCACATACCTCCCGCCGGGCAGCGCTTTCAGCCAGCCATCGAGCTCCAGTTGCAGCAGCGGCTCGGACAATCCCGCCACCGATCTTCGCAAGGCCTCGGCAGCCGTGTCGATGTGAATGCCCTCGTCGCGACGAAATGCGGCGAGCACTTCGCGCAGCGGCGACGGCGGTTGCTCCGGCGGCGCCGGTGCCACGTGCAGCTTCGATTTCAGCTCGTCGAGGATGTCGTTGGCGTCGTGAACGAGTTTCGCCCCGTACTGAATCAACCGGTGCGTTCCCTCGGAACCGGGCGAGAAGATCGAGCCGGGAACGGCGAAGACTTCGCGGTTCTGTTCCGCTGCCGTTCGTGCCGTGATCAGCGATCCGCTGCGGCCCGTCGCCTCGACGATCACCGTGCCGAGTGAGATGCCGCTGATGATGCGATTGCGGATGGGGAAGTTGTGTTTGAACGGCGGCGTCCCCGGCGGGAACTCGGTGAGGATCAAACCCTTCGCTTCGATCTCGCTGAAGAGCGGCCGATTCTTCGGTGGGTAGACGAGATCGATGCCGGTGCCGAGGATTGCGATCGTGTCGCCGGCGGCATCGAGCGTGGCGCGATGCGCGGCAGTGTCGACGCCGAGGGCAAGGCCGGAGACGACGGTCAATCCGACGGAGACCAGATCGCGCGCGAGTTGCGCCGCCGCGCTGATCGCGTACGGCGAGGCCTTGCGC
>JBAVBF010000127.1:0-2668 GCA_049586115.1 Thermoanaerobaculia bacterium
GCATACGCCTTCGCAAACTCGAACGACCGCGCCACGACCTGCGTCGCGAGCTGCCGGTCATCATTCACATACAGCACATCCGTCGGCTGATCCGCCAACTGTCCCTCGGCGTCCAGACGTCCGTACCAGCCGACGGTCTGGTTGAGAAATCCGAGGAGCTGCGAGCCTTTCGGCAGCGGCGACGGGGGAGCGTTGCGGCTCTGCGCCAGCAATAACGTCGAGAAGCCAGCGGCCAGAAGAATTCGAATTGCGCGCGACATCCCTCGCGTGAATGCCTGCTCCGTGCCCGACGCTCACCGCCACGATGTCGTTAGAGCAGCATCTTGTAAACGTCGTTCTTTCGCATCCCGAACTTCTCCGCGACCGCTTTCACGGCATCGTTGCGACGCATGCCGCTGGCGCGGAGGCGTTCGAATTCGGCGGCGATTTCGTCGGGCGACGCCACGGTGACGGCGGCTTGGGAGGCGGCGAAGACGAGCGTGATCTCGCCGTAGATCGATTGACGCGGGCGCAATTCGGCCAGGACCTCGCTGATCGTGCCGCGGAGGAACTCCTCGTGCATCTTCGTCATCTCGCGGGCGACGGTCACCTCGACATCGCCGAGGACTGCGAGCGCGTCTTCAAGTGAGTCGATCACGCGCTCCGGTGATTCGTACGCAATCGCCGTGTGGCCGAGCTCCGCGAGCGTGCGATAGAAATCGGTCCGTTCGCCGCGGCGGTGCGGGGTAAAGCCGAGGAACGTGAAAGGCAACGGCGCGATGCCGCTGGCGACGAGCGCGATCACGCCCGCGAACGGGCCGGGGATCGGCTCGACCGTCAGCCCAAGCTCGCGCGCGAGCCGCACGAGGCGGAATCCGGGATCGCTGATGACCGGCATGCCGGCGTCGGAGACGAGTGCGATCGTTTCGCCGCGCCCGATCCTGTCGGCGAATCCGCGCGCCTTCTCCTCCTCGGTGTGATCGTCGAAGCGATCGGTGGGACGTTCGATGCCGAAGTGGGTGAGGAGCTTGCGCGTGTGGCGCGTGTCTTCGCAGAGGATCAGGTCCGCCGACTTGAGCGCCTCGATCGCGCGCGGCGGAAAATCGCCGAGATTGCCGAGGGGCGTGCCGACGATGAGGAGCTTGCCGGTCATCGGAGTTGGTAACTCCGGGCGAGCAGGATCGCGGCGGATGCACCTACGTTCAACGACTCGATTCGCGACGACATGCGGATGGCGATCGTTCGCGCGACGTTCGTCAGCGCAGGTGAAAGGCCTGACCCTTCGCTGCCGAAAGCCAGGATCGCTTTTGCGAAAGGCGGATCGGCGAGATCTCCTCTGGCATCGGCGGCGATGACGTCCCACCCTTGCGCGAGCAATTCATCGATCGAGCAATTCACCACCGGGACGGTCAGGATTGCGCCGGCCGACGAGCGGATCGCCTTCGGACCGAACGCGTCGGCGCAGCCGGGGAGGAGAACGACGCCGTTCGCGTCGAACGCCGCCGCCAGCCGTACGATCGTGCCGACGTTGCCCGGATCCTGGACGCCGTCCAGCGCGATCACGATCGACGACGCGCGAGCGAACAGTGAGGAGAGCGCAAATCGCGGCCGTTCGAAAAGCGCGATCACGTTCTGCGGCGACTTCGTTTCCGCGAGCGCATCGAAGATCGCGGATGAAAAATCGACGTCGCGCTCGATGACCTTGATCGGCTTCCAGCCCGCGGCGATCGCGTCCGCGACCGGTTTGGGACCTTCGAGCACGATTTCGCCGGCATGATCGCGAATCGCCTCGCGGATGCGCTTGAACCAGCGGTTCTGCCGGCTGCCGATCGTCATCAATTAGAATGCATGCTCCTGGCGGCCGATGATACTGAAACTCATCAAAGCGACTACCGCTGCCTCCGCCGCCGCGTGGTCCGCGCTCTGGACCTTCCCAAGCATCCTGCTGTCGGCGTTCATCATCGCCTGGGCCGCCGAGGCCGCGCAGTTTCTGATGGCGCAGGGGTTGGCGCTGGCGATTCTGGCGTGGCTGCAGACGTTGCCCGAGTTCGCGGTCGAAGCGGTCATCGCCTGGCAGGCCGGCAAAGATCCGAGCCAGACGCACCTCGCCATCGCCAACTTCACCGGCAGTCTGCGGCTCCTGGTCGGACTCGGGTGGCCGATGATCTACTTTGTCGCCGCGGCCTTCGGTTGGAAGCGCGAACGAAAGTTCATCAGTGTCGAGCTCGACGCGGAGCACTCCGTCGAAGTCTTCGGCCTCTTCCTGCCGATCGCGTACTTCACGTTCATCTGGTGGAAGGGCACGCTCTCGATCTGGGATTCGATTCCGCTGACCGCGTCGTACGTGCTCTATCTCTTCATCCTCTGGAAGATTCCGCCGCGCGATGACGAAGGAGAAGCGCTCGACGACCTCGGCGTGATCCCGCGCACGATTCTGAAGATGCCGCCGAAGCGGCGCAACGCGTCGATCTGGATGCTCTTCATCGCCGGCGGCGCGATTCTTTTTTTCGCGGCGCATCCGTTTCTGAATTCGATGCTGGCCATCGCCACCTCCCTCGGCGTCTCGACGTTCGTCTTCGTGCAGTGGGTTGCGCCGTTCCTCTCCGAGTTCCCCGAAAAACTGAGCGCGTTCTACTGGGCGCGAAAAGTGAAGACGGCCAACGTCGCGCTCATGAACATGGTCTCCTCG
>JBAVBF010000128.1:0-17977 GCA_049586115.1 Thermoanaerobaculia bacterium
AAGGACCCCCCACCTGCTAACCCGGTCAGGGTGGCTTTTCGCGAGGCAAGCACCTGGGGGGTCCTTCGACCGTCCTTCGCTGCTCCGGCTTCGCCTACGCAGCTTCGGCGGCTCAGGCTGACAGCCAGAACCGGTGCAAGAAACACAATCTCGCTGAACCGATCCGCAAATGCGACGCCGATCAGCGCTCCCGCCGCGAACGGCCATCGATCGACGATCAACGCCGCCGCAACGATGCAGGCAGCGGCGAGCGTTCGCGGATACACCGTGCTTCCGAAACTCAGCGGGATCCAGTGCGTGGCGAAGAGCAGCGCGGCCACGATCGCGGCGCGTTCGTCGCACCAGCGCAACGCGAGGCGATAGACGAGCCACACGGTCAGCGCTGATAAAAAGATGAACGGCAGCGACGCGAGAAAGATCGTGGTGCGCGTGGAAACGCCGCGCGAAAGCCACACCACCGGCGCGACCACCACATCCGGCACGAACAGATTGCGGATATCCCACGGCGTGTACGCCAATCCGCGGGCCTGTCGAAATGCCTCGGACAAAACCTCGACGTCATCGCCGGTCAGAAATCCGTAGTAGCGCCACGCCAGCCAGAGTTGCGCGGCGGCAACGGCGGCGATGATCGCCGCCAGCGATTTACGCATCGCCGATCAGCGCCAGGAACTCGTCCTCGGTCAGCACCGGCACGTTGAGCGACTTCGCTTTTTCCAGCTTCGAGCCGGCCGCGTCTCCGGCCACGACGTACGACGTCTTCGCCGAGACCGATCCCGACGGCTTGCCGCCTTCGCGCTCGATCAGTTTATGGATCTCGTCGCGCGAATACCGCGACAACGTGCCGGTGACAACGAGCGTTTTCCCCGCAAGCCGATCGCCGGTCACGGCCGAAACATGAGCCGGCGCGACACCGAGCCGCAGCATCTTCTCGATGCGCTCGCGATTGGCTGGAACGGAGAAGTAGAACGTGATCGCCTCGGCCACTTTCGGACCGATCTCCGCGACTTCCACCAACTCCTCGGTGGTCGCATTCATCAACGCTTCGATCGAACCAAATCGATTGGCGAGCAGTTTCGCGGCGCGCTCGCCGACCATGCGGATTCCGATCGCGAAGAC
Organism: Thermoanaerobaculia bacterium; assembly: GCA_049586115.1. Lineage (GTDB taxonomy): Bacteria > Acidobacteriota > Thermoanaerobaculia > Gp7-AA8 > Gp7-AA8 > JADGNZ01. The sequence continues at coordinate 1,117 of JBAVBF010000128.1, forward strand.
GACGCGCGAAAGCTCCGCTGTCTTCGATTTCTCGATCCCCTCGGCCAGCTTGCGCGCCGACAGTTCGCCCTTCCCTGGCAGTTTCGCCACGTCCTCCTCGCGCAGTTCGTAGAGCGACGCGTAGTCGGTGATCAGGTTCGCGTCGAGCAGCTGCGTGATCGTTTGGTAGCCGAGGCCTTCGATGTCCATCGCCTTGCGCGCGCCGAAGTGGAACAGCGACTCGCGCACGATGGCCGGGCAGCCCTGATTGATGCAGCGAATAGCCACCTCGCCTTCGAAACGATGCGTCGGCTCGTGACAGGCCGGGCACTCCGCCGGCAGCGCGACCGGCTCCGTTCCCTCGGGGCGTTTCGCGATCAACACGTCGACGACTTTCGGAATGATGTCGCCGCCTTTTTCGACGACGATGGCATCGCCGACGCGCACGTCCTTGCGCGCCACTTCATCGAAGTTGTGCAGCGATGCGTTGACGACTTTCGTCCCGCCGATATGCACCGGATCGAACTCCGCGACCGGCGTCACCGCGCCCGTGCGGCCAACATACAAGTTGATCGCGCGCACCACCGTCTCCGCCGCCTCGGGCGGATATTTGAACGCGATCGCCCAGCGCGGAGCCTTCGACGTCGCACCCAACTCCTGCTGTTGCGCGCGTCGATTGACTTTGATGACGATGCCGTCGATGTCGAAGGTGAGATCGTGGCGCTGTTCGCGAATCGTTTCGATAAACGTTTCGACCGCCGAGAGACTCGGGAAGACGCCGCGCTTCGGATTCAACGGAAATCCCATCTTCGACAACAACTCATACGCCTCGGATTGTGACGTGACGCGAACGTCATCCGCGGCGACGAGGTGATAGACGAAGGCGCTCAGCCGCCGCTGCGCGACCAGCTTCGGATCCTTCTGCCGCAATGATCCCGCCGCTGCGTTGCGCGGATTGGCGAGCACCGCCTGGCCCGCTTCTTCAAGCTGGTCGTTGAGGATCTTGAAATCGGCGGCGGAAATGTAGATCTCGCCGCGCACTTCGACGCGCTTGAATTTCGTCTCGATCTTCAACGGCAGTGCGCGCACGGTGCGTACGTTCACCGTCACGTCATCGCCGCGCACGCCGTCCCCGCGCGTTGCCGCACGGGACAACGCGCCGTTTTCGTAGAGCAGGTCGATCGAAACACCATCGATCTTCAGCTCTGCCTCGTATTCGACGTCGTCGACGCCGAGGCCTTTTTTGACGCGCGCATCCCACTCGTGCAGCTCTTCGAGCGTGTAGGCGTTTTCAATGGAAAGCATGGGAGGGTCGTGGATGACCGTCGCAAAATCGCCCGTCATCGGCGCGCCGCCGACGCGTTGCGAGGGCGAATTCGGATCGGCAAACTCCGGATGCGCCGCCTCCAGCTCCTGCAAACGCTTCAGCCGCTGATCGAACTCGAAGTCGCTGATCTCCGGCGCCGCCTCCAGGTAATAGAGCCGGTTGTGCCGTTCCAGCTCCGCGCGCAGCTTCTCGATCTCTTTCTTCGGCGTCATTGCGGCCTGGAAAGATACCGCGAGCGGTCCACCGTTTTCTCCACGAATCCCGTCGTTCGCAGTCGCTCGTCGATCGTCGTGAGAAACGTTCGCCGTCCTTTGATCAGGTTCAGATTCAACGCCACGAAGCGCATGCCGCGGGCAGTGTCGTAGTAGACGATCATGCGATCGCCGCCGATCATCTGCTCCGTTCCTCGGATCTCGCTCCAGCGCAATGTTCGCGATCGAAACTGATGCAGCGGGCGCAGCGTCAGCGTCTCCTCGCGCACCTCGGCTACGGCGCGTCGCGTGCCGAGCCAGACTTTCAATCCGCCGATCCAGAGCGTGGCGATGTACGCCCACACCGCGCGCTCGCCGATCCAGCCGTATCGCGCGGAGGGGTTTGCGATCAATGCCACGGCGATCGCGCCCGTTACGCCCGCGGCAACGAGGACGATCGACAAGCCCGCCCGGCGCACCCACGGCCGGAACGCGTAAATCTCAGAAGGAGCAGTCATTGCCAGCCGAGGGGTGATGCCGTAATCTGTTGAAACGACTAAGCCTGAGGCCGGTATGCGTTTCGCATAGTGGCCTTGTGAAACCGGGTAGCGACACCACAACCTCATGACTGGAAAAATCGACGGAAGCGGCCGGCGGATATTGGTCATCGACGACGACCTTGCCATTCGCGTGCTCCTGCAAGCGGTACTCAAACGCATGAAGTTCACGGTGGAGCTGGCCGAGGACGGGCAGGTCGGGCTGGACAAGTTGAAGCATGACGGCTCGTACGATCTGATTCTCCTCGATCTGATGATGCCGCGCGTGAACGGCTACGAGTTCATCGACCGCGTTACGAAGGACTATCCCGACCAGCGGCCGCACATCATCGTCTTCACCGCGGCGGGAAAGCGCGGCGTCGAGAAGATCCCGGCGGACTCGGTCTGCAACTCGATTCTCAAGCCGTTCGATCTCGAGAAGTTCATCGAGATGATCGGCGAATGCCTCGTCGGTCACGGCGTGCTGCCGCCCGCCTGAGCGAGCTTCCACTCGATCTGCCGGATGATGCCGAGGAGGATGGTGGCCTCGCGGCCGTCGAGATCGGCGCGCGCGGAGATGGCGCGCAACTCGTCGTAAACGCGATACGGATTGTCGCCGTGCAGGAAGCCGACTTCGACGAGCAGCGCCTGCACGCGTTCATGCAGCCGCTCGATCCGCGCCGCCGTTGCGAGCTCGCGAGGTGCCGTTGCGCGCGATGTCGTCGATAGCTCGTAACAGAACACGCCCACCGACTGCGCCAGGTTCATCGTCGGAAATGCGGGCGACGTCGGAATGACGGCCGTGTGCTGGCATTGCACGACTTCCTCGCGCGTGAGGCCCTTGTCCTCGCGGCCGAAGACAAGCGCCAGCGTCTGATCGCCGATCGACGCAAATCGCTGCGCGACGTCGACCGGCGTCAGGTCGACCGGCGTGGTCCGCTCGCGGTCCGACGTGGTGGCGACGGTGACGTGGGCATCGGCGACGGCGTGATGCAGCGTCGGCGCAAAATGCGCGCGCTCGACGACATCATCCGCGCCGCTCGCCCACCAACCGGCCAGTGGATGCAGATTCGGATGGCGTCCAACGATCCAGAGATCGTCGAACCCGAAGTTCTTCATCACCCGCGCCGCCGCGCCAACGTTGCCGGCTTCGCGCGGCTCGACGAGAACGATCCGTAAGGGCATTCGGGTTGGAGTCTATCGCGCGGTGATCGCTGTCATCCTGAGCCGCCCAGGACGGTCGAAGGACCCCCTCAGTACTCGCATCGTGCAAGAGTCGCCGTCCGAACTGGCTGCCGGGGTAGGGAAGTCCTCCGACCGTCCTCCGGCTACTCAGGATGACGTTGTCCGCGTCTACGTATCGTAGCGAAATGCCGTTCGGAACTCCTCGGAATGGAAACTTCTCCGCCACCGCCGTGGAGTTTCGTATCCATCTGCCGCGACCGAGAGATTCGAAGTCATGAGAGAACATCAGTACTACGTCTACATGGTCAGCAACCGGTGGCATAACGTGATCTACATCGGCGTCACGAACTCACTGGAGACGCGGATGTGGCAGCACAAGGCGGGGAAGATTTCCGGGTTTACGAAGAAGTACAACTGCGATCATCTCGTGTACTTCGAGCTGTACGAAAACATCGTCCAGGCAATCGCGTGGGAGAAGCAGTTGAAAGGTTGGCGACGCGCGAAGAAGGATGCTCTCATTGCGAGGATGAACCCCGACCTGCGTGATCTTTCAGCCGAGTGGGAAGCACTGGCACCGCTGTCGTCGAAACTGCCACTGTCATCCTGAGCCGCCGGAGCGAAGCGGAGGACGGTCGAAGGACCCCCCAACTGGTAACCCGTGACGGGCGGGGGTTATGAGCCGGCATCGCGCGCCGTTAGCCACCCCCTTTCCGGGTTAGCAATTGGGGGGTCCTTCGACCGTCCTACGCTGCTGCGCAGCTCCGGCGGCTCAGGATGACAGCAACGCTGCCAGCATCCGATCCACATCGCTTCGCTCGGTGCGCGGATTGATCATCGTCACGCGCAGCACGCGCTTCCCTTTCAGCACCGTCGATGTAATCCACGCTTGTCCCGATCGGATCAAACGTTCGCGCAACTCGAAATTCGTTGCGTCGTCGCTGCGATGGCGGAAACAGAAGATGTTGAACTGCGGGACGTGCATCGCCTCGAAGTCGGAAGAGGAGACAACGAGATCGTAGAGATAGCGAGTCAGGCCGGTCACGTGCTCCATCGCCGAAACGAACGGCTGCGTTCCGAACATCTGCAACGTCAGCCACAGCTTGATCGCATCGGCGCGCTTGGAGCACTGGATGGTCATCTCGCCGATGTTGTCGCTGGCGCGTTCCGCGTTGAAAAGATACGGCGCATCGGCTTCGAAGGCGCGGCGCAGCCAGCGTCCGTCGCGTACGAGGACGACGCCCATCGACAGCGACATCCAGAGCATCTTGTGCGGATCCCAGGCGAAGGAGTCGGCGAGATCGAGACCATCGGCGAGCGGGCGAAGCCGCTCGCTGAGAACGACAGACGCCCCATGCGCGGCATCGACGTGCATCCACGTGTCATATTTGTCGCGCAAGGCCGCAATGGCGCGAAGGTCGTCGAACGCGCCGGTGGCGGTGGAGCCGGAAGTAGCCACGATGGCCATCACCTCGTTTTCGTGCAGCGCGGTGGCGAGGGCATCAAGATCCAATCGATGCTGATCGTCGGTCGCGACTTTGACGACGTCGTCCGGCGCGAGCCCCATGATCGATGCCGCGCGCGCGATCGAGTAATGCGCATCGGCGGAGCAGAGGATCACGGGACGTTTTCCAGCGCGCCCGCTGTCGTTCCACCGCGCGCGTGCAGCCAGCAGTGCCGTGAGGTTCGCAGCCGAGCCGCCGGAAACGGCAGTGCCGCGCGACGTCTCGGGATAGCCGGCGCGATCGGCCAGCCATCGCACGACCTCCTGCTCGATCACCGTCCCGATCGGGCTCATCTCCCACACCGCCGTCGACTGATTCAGCGTCGAGATCACCAGATCGGCGATGACGGCCGTCGGAAACGGCGGGCAGACCTGATGCCCCATGTAGGCGGGATGGTGCAACTGAATGGCGTTGTCCATCAGCTCGCGGATCAACACCATCCCATCAGCGCCCCCTCGGTCGTCGATGCGCACACGCGCCCGCAACGCGTCCGAAGTCTGCCAATCGACGACGCGCCGTCCGGCGATGCCTTCGACATGATCGAAGAGCGCATCGACAGTCTGGTGCGCGAGGGCGCGCATGGAGTCGTCGTAACGCATGGCGGCGGATTGTAGTTTGAAGCTCTTAGCTGGTAGCTCTCAGCTCTTAGGGGAGGAAGATGCGGCATCTCCGCGAACCGCTTTTCCTAAGAGCTAAGAGCTACCAGCCAAGAGCTAAACTCCCTCCATGCGAATCAAACTCTTCCTCCTCATCGCGCTCGCCGCGAGTTTCGCGAACGCACAACCGCTCACCTACATCAAGACCAGCTCACTCATCGACGGCCGCTCCGATGCGCCGAAAGAGAATCAGGTCATCGTCATCCGCGGCAATCGCATCGAGAGCGTTGGAGCTACGGTCATCCCGAACGGCGCGCGCGTCATCGACCTCACCGGCATGACCGTGATGCCGGGCCTGATCGATTCGCATACGCACATTTTTCTGCAGGGTGAGGATCCTGCCGAGGGCGGTTACGACGCGCAGCTGTTGAAGTACAGCCTCGCGTATCGCGCGGCGCGGGCAACGGTTTCCGCCAGGCGAGCATTGGATCAGGGATTCACGACCATCCGCGACGTCGAGACCGAGGGCGCGGGATACGGAGACATCGGGATCAAACAGGCCATCGACGAAGGACGCATTCCCGGTCCGCGCATCTTCGCCTCCACACGCGCGATTTCCACGACCGGCGGCTACAGCCTCGACGGGTATGCGCCGGAAATCACCGTTCCGAAGGGAGCCCAGATCATCGACGGGCCGATCGAGGCACGCAAGGCCGCGCGGGAGCAACTCGATCACGGCGCCGACTGGATCAAGGTCTACATGACTCACCGCTCATGGCTCGACAAGCAGGGCAATCTGATCTCACAACCGACGCTGACGGTGGACGAGCTGCGCGCGATCGTCGACGAGGCGCACGGCTGGAAACGCAAGGTGGCCTGCCACGCCTACAACGGCGAAGGCCTCCGCCGCGCGATCGACGGCGGCTGCGATTCCATCGAGCACGGCCTCGAACTTACGGACGACAACATCGCCCAGATGCTGAAGCAGGGGACGTGGTACGTGCCGACGCTGGCCGTCTACTACGATCACAACGCACCGCCCGACACCCCCGCCGGCCGCCGCGACGCCAAACGCGTCTCGCTGCACGAGGCGTCATTCCGCAAAGCGTTGAAAGCCGGCGTAAAAATCGTCTTCGGCACCGACGTCGGCGGCTTCAGTTGGACCGAACCCATCGCCCAGGAGTTCGACCGGATGGTCGCCTTCGGCATGACCCCAATGGACGCGATCCGCTCCGCCACCTCCCGCGCCGCCGAAATGCTCGACGCGTCGGGCGATGTCGGCTCGATCACGCCCGGCGCCTACGCCGACCTCATCGCCGTCGACGGCTCCGCTGCGCAATATCCACCTCCTGCACGACGTGCCATTCGTGATGAAGGGCGGGGAGGTGGTCAAGGAACGAAGGGTGAGGGCGATGACGAAGAGAGAATCGTCATAGAGCAGCGACAGCAACGAATAAGCGCCGCCTGCCAGCTCTCCTTGGGCGGGGAATCCGCCTCCCGAGGATCTGAACTTCAGACCTTCCTTTACCTGCAAGCCTATTGAAGATCTAACGCTCAGACCTTCATGCGTCCGAAAGGTTTATCAAGGTCTGAATTTCAGACCTTCACCCATCAAAAGGTTTATCAAAATCTGAACCTCAGATCTTAAGATCTGGCTCTCAGACCTTGAGCCGTTCAAGAGCTTCTTCAAGATCTGATCGCTCTATCTTCACGCGCACTGCTCGGCCGCCTCATCGTCCAGCCGCGGGGAAGTCCTGATAGATCTACCCTCGGCAAGGATGTAGAGAGGATCGCTTCACCGGGATTCGCGTACCGCGAAACGCACGCTGCCCGTTCATCATGGATGGATCGATTGAGATTCGTTCAAGGTTCAGTGTTCCCGCCGTGAGTTTCTCGATCCCTTACTCGTCCAGCGAATGAGCTGCCGAAGTGAGCTGCCCTGAGCTTATTGGGTTACATTCGATGAGCCGCGGTTACGGTAATGCGGGCAAGCCCAGCTCCTCTAGGAATCGATTGTGTTTCGCCGTTGCCTTGCGAATTGCGTCCTCGATCTCTACCAGTTCATCGTGCGTTGCCGAGAGGTCGATCTCCGACTCGTCTTCGGCCGTGCTGACGTAGCGGGAGATGTTCAGGTTGTAGTCGTTCTCGATGATTTCCTTCATCTCGACGCGGCGGGCGTACCGCTCGACTTCCTTCGGCCGTTTCTGGTACGTCCCCATGATCTTTTCGATGTGAGCATCGGTCAAGTAGTTCTGCCGCTTGCCCTTCTCGAAATGTTGCGCCGCGTTGATGAACAGCACGTCGTCGGGCTTCTTGCAGCGCTTGAGCACGAGGATGCAGACTGGAATGCCCGTCGAATAGAACAGATTGGCCGGAAGCCCGATCACCGTGTCGATATGGCCGTCATCGAGAAGCTTCTTTCGGATATCCGCTTCCTTGCCGCCCCGAAACAGCACGCCGTGCGGCAGGATGATCGCCATCACCCCCTCGTCCTTGAGGTAATGGAAGCCGTGGAGGAGAAACGCGAAGTCAGCGGCGGACTTGGGGGCTAAGCCATAATTCTTGAATCGCATGTCCTCGCCCAGTGCCTCGCCCGGCTCCCAGCGGTAGCTGAACGGGGGATTCGCCACTACGGCGTCGAACTTCGGCATCTTCGCGGGGTTGTTCTCGCGGAGCATGTCCCAATCGTTAGTCAGCGTGTCGCCGTGGTAGATCTCGAACTCCGTGTCCTTCAATCCGTGCAGTAGCATGTTCATGCGCGCCAGGTTGTAGGTGGTGATGTTCATCTCCTGACCGTAAATCTTCCCGATCCCGTGCGCGCCCATGCGCTTTCGCACATTGAGCAGGAGCGAACCGGAGCCACAGGCGAAGTCGAATACGCTTTCGAGGTGCGCTTTCTTGCCTGTCGCGGGCTCCTGGCTGTCGAGCGTAACGATCGCCGAGAGAATGTCCGAGATCCGCTGAGGCGTGTAAAACTCGCCGGCCTTCTTGCCCGACCCAGCCGCAAACTGCCCGATCAGGTACTCGTAGGCATCGCCCAGCGTATCGCTGTCCGTAGAGAAGTCGGCCAACCCCTCGGCGATCCGCTGAACGATCGTGCAGAGCTTGGCGTTGCGGGCCTCGTAGGTACGGCCCAGCTTTTCCGATGCAAGGTTGATCTCCGAAAAGAGACCCTGGAACGTGCTCTCGAATGATTCGTTCTCGATGTACTTGAATCCCGTCTGTAGCGTGTTCAGCAGGTCAGAATTCTGCGTGCGGGCCATGTGGGCGATGTTCGTCCACAGGTGATCAGGCTTGATGATGTAGTGCACCTTGCGGCGCATCTGCTTCTCGAAGGCGGCGACGTCCTGCTCGTTCTCCTCGTACCAGATTTGAAGCGGCGTCGTCGCCCCGGTCCGCTCCATGACGTCAGGCGGAACGTCGGGGTAGTCCGGCCCGAGCTCCCGTTTCGCCGCGGCCTCGTAGTTGTCGGAAAGGTAGCGCAGGAACAAGAACGACAGCATGTAGTCGCGGAAGTCGTCCGCGTTCATCGCCCCGCGCAACTGGTCGGCGATGTTCCAAAGCGTCTTACCGAGTTGTTTCTGGTCTTGTTCGGTCATCAAGTCCTACTTTGCTGCGGTCGCCGGTTCCGTCTTCGCCTCACCCGCGAACAGCGCCGGACTGAAGGGGTGGCTGCCGATGAACTGCCGCAGCGCCCGGCCGAGGTGCTCCTTGTTCTCTTGCATCATTTCCCGCGGCTCGTACAGCGAGTAGTCGCCGTGGCTCATCAGGTCGATCACGCGCTTATACACCGTCCCGTTCGGATCGTCGTGTTCGGGTTTGATGCACTGATCCCATCGCTCGTATCCGAAGAAGCAGGCAGTCTGCTCCATCACGCGGCGCATCATGTTGAAGTGGTACGTGTACAACGCGCCCGACCTCTGCGCCTCGTGCAACTCGACGAGCGATGCGAGGTGATACAGGAACGGCGTGCTTCCGGTCTCCCGAACCGCGAACCCGCCATCCGGATCCCTCGTCAGGAAGTACTTGCGCGGCTTCTTCGTCTCGTTACACAGCACGTTGAAGAAGAGCACGTGGTGCGTGGAAACAACCACCCTCAGGCGGTCGGGCGATTCCTTTAGCATCTGCGCGAGATGATGTGCTACCAATACCGCATTGTTGTCATCGAGAGATGAGATGGGATCGTCGATGTAGATGTACTTCACCCACCTGTAGGCCTCGGCCCCGTCGAGCACGAGCTGCACGATCGCGAGGAAGAAGCACCAGATAAAGATGTTCTCCTCGCCGCGCGACACCTTGATGTCCCCGATCGTCACGAGGTTGTTGCCGTCCTGAATGTTCCGCGAGAAGCTGATTTGCCACTCGTCGGTATCAATACGGAAGTCGAAATCGGCGTATCGGTCCAGAAGCGGGCGGATACGGTTGTCCATCTCCAGTTCGCGGAGCCCGGCGAAGAAGCGCGAATCCTTGTTGATCTTCAGTACTCGCTCCCGGTCGTTCGCGAGGTCGTTGTCCCAGTGGAACAGGTCTTCGGTGAAGGCGTTGAAGTAGAGTGTGTCGCGCTCGTGCCCTTTCTTGCCGAAGTCCTTGAACGTCGTCGAGAGCCGCGTCTTGCCTGTGCCGTTATAGGCGTAGAGCAGCACGAACTTCTTGTCCTCAAGCTCGCGCCTCAGCTGCTTCGCCAGTGCGGTCAAGTCGGGGAACGTTCCAGTGGCGCTCATGACTCAACGTCCCTCCGCCGTCGGAAAAAGCTGCTGCATAAGGCTCTTCCTATGCTTCTTCAACGAGGCAAGCTGTTCGGTCGCGGAGGTGATGATGTCGTCCACAGAGGAGAGACAATCGGCGATCCGCTGCTGTTCTCGCGGGGGTGGGAAAGGCGTTGACATATCCAAAATGTCGCTCCTCGACAACCCTGGAATCAGATTTCCAGATGCGAGAGATTCGAACCGCGCTCTCTTCGTTGTGAGGAAATGATGAATGAAGCCAGTTGAATCATGTGCGCGAACTGCCATCAACTGTCGTCCTATGGCTACTTTCGGCAGCGTCAGATACCAGATCTCGCCCACACCGCTTCCTTTGACCGTAATCAGCGTGTCGTGCGCGTTCGCAGTCTTCAGTGATTCTGCAGTCCACTTCACGATGTCGTCGACTTTGTTCGTGAAGTCGGAGGGTCCGGTGAAATAGGGAACGTCACCCTGTGTGCTGTATTCGTTTGGCGCGAGATGCACGCCGGAGATGAGATCAATCACGGTTGCGAGCTTCTTCTCCTCCCACTCTGGCGCATCGCGGAATTCGGGGAAGCGAAAATGAGGGAGAGACTCCCCTTTGCGAGGGAACATCTGCCGCATCAGCCCTTTCTTGTGGGTTCGCAGCGCCTCCAGCTTCCGGCCGTGAGCGACAATCAACTCGTCCATCGATGACAGGCAGTCGGCGATCTTGTGCTGCTCGGCAGGCGACGGGGTGAGCAAGAGAAAACCCTTGAGCGCGCTCCCCGAAAGCTCCTTGAACGTGTTTCCCGCGCCGAGGTCCGTTAGGCGCGGCTTTGCGTGCAACAGAGAGTTGTACACAAAGTGAGTATCAACATTCTCGACGGGCACCAATCCCCTGCACCCTTGATTGATCGCCATCGGTGCAGTGTTGATCGCTAGGTGCCCGATAGGAGCACGTGTTGAGAGAATCACGGAGTAGGCAGGCAGCAACTCTGATGAGCAGCTCTGGAGGCCTTTTTCCGTTAGCGTTCGCCTTGTCGACGCAATGTATGGGCTGTCGTGCTTGCCCATCTCGGCGGGGGTCAGCCAGTCAATACAGCCATTCCAATAATCAGTGTTCGCCGTGTCCGGGGTGCCGCCTTGCGTTACACGGGCGAGGAGTTCAGTCGGCTTTTCCTCCCACCCCGGCCCGTCCCGAAACTCGGGGAAGCGCAACTTCGGCACTACCGTTGGTTGAGTATTGTCCTTCATTTGCGCAGCCTCACACCTCGTAGGCGTTCAGCCCCGCGATCTCCCGCCCACTCGCGCGCTTCTTGAGCAGCGGGACGAGGTCGTCCATGAGCGCCAGCTCCTTCTGCGCGCGGGCACGCCAGCCGAGATCGAGTGGGGCGAGCAGAGTCGTGAGTTGCTCGCCGTCAAAAATCATCCGGCCGAGGATCGTATCGATGAATGCTTGCAGCGACTCAGCGCGGAGGCCATGCTTGTCGGCAACCGCCGCGAGCAGCTTGGCGTCGCGGTGCGCCTTGAACGCAGCGTAGCCGGCGCGGACGCCTGCCTCGCTCATCGGCTTTCCGGCCTCGAGCGTCTTGACGTACTCGGTGATCGCCTCCCGCTCGTCCATGAACTTTGAATCCGACTCGATCAGCCCGATGAGCCCTTCCCGGCTGATGGTGAGTTTCTTCTTCGGGTCCTGCCCGGTGAAGCGGGCGATCAAGTTCATGATGTAGTCGTAGTCGATCAGCGCCGAGGCGAAGAGAACGAACTCGAAATCGAGCTGGTCGACATCGGGGCTTGTTTTCTCACCGTCCCGCCGTGGGCTGCCCTGCTGCTCGCGCAGCCGCTGGGCGGTCTCCAGATACGCCCCGCGAAAACTCTTGAGCTGCTCGCGAGACAGGACCCGCTCGATGGTCCGCCTCTCTTCACTGGTGAGATCAGTGTACTGGTCGAGTTGCGTCTCCAGTCTCTGCACTTCCTTGAACTGCTTGACGAACGCGATGCGGGCGTCATCGCCCTTGAGATTGGGGACATCGTCCGGCCTGGTTTGCAACCCCTGCGATTTCATGAAGGCGTCGAGGCTTTCGACGGCGACCTTGAGCTTCTCGATCACCGTGGGCGCCTTGTCGACGAGCCAGATTTCACGGGCGCGGTCGCCTTTGGCGCCGGAAAAAAGCGCGATCGCGTCATCGACGGCGGCCTGCTGGCCGCGGAAGTCAAGGATGTGGCCAAACGGTTTGCTCGCGTTTAGCACGCGGTTCGTTCGGCTGAATGCCTGGATGAGCCCGTGGTGCTTGAGGTTCTTGTCGACGTAGATCGTGTTGAGATACTGAGAGTCGAATCCCGTCAGGAGCATGTCGACGACGATCGTCAGGTCGATCTTCTCGCGATCCTTCTTCGGCAGATCGGCGTTGGGGAACTTCTGATCCTTGATGCGTTTCTGCACGTCCTGGTAGTACAGATCGAACTCGCCGATCGAGTGGTTAGTGCCGAACCGCTCGTTGTAGTCGGCGATGATGGCGGTAAGGGCCTCTTTCTTCTCGTCCGGGTACTCCTGATTGTCGGCCTGCTCCTGAGGCAGATCTTCCTGGATCTGCCGAACGTCGGCGCTGACGTCCCCGGGAGGCGAGAAGACTGCGGCGACGTTCAGCGGGACGAAGCTGGCCGGATAAATTGCGTACCGCTCCGCTTGCATCCTCTTGAACGCCTCGTAGTATTCGATGGCGTCGTCGATCGATGCCGTGGCGAGCAGCGCGTTGAACTTCCGGTCGGCTGTGGCGGCGTCATGCTTCTCGAGGATGGTGTCGACGACCGCGCGCATGGCGACCGGCTCGCCGGGTTTGACAGGCGATCCATCTGGTAGCTTGTAATACTCGACATTGAAGCGAAGAACGTTTCCGTCCTCGATGGCGTGGGTGATCGTGTACTCGTGCAGTTCACGCTGGAACAGATCCTCGGTGGTGCGCAGTGTCTGCTCGTCGCCCGCGATCTGCCGGATGGTGGCGTTCTCTCCGAAGATGGGCGTTCCGGTGAAGCCGAAAAGCTGGGCGTTGGGAAAGAACGCCTTGATGGCCTTGTGGTTGTCCCCGAACTGGGAGCGATGGCACTCGTCGAAGATGAAGACCATCCTTTTCTCGCGTAGAGGTTCGAGCAGTTCGGCGTAGCTCTGCTGGCCGTTGGTCTTACGCTGAACGTTGCGCTTGCTGCCCTCATCGAGCGCCAAGCCGAGCTTCTGAATGGTGGTGACGATCACCTTGTCCGCGTAGTCGTCTGAGAGCAGCCGGCGGACCAGCGCGCGGGTGTTCCAGTTCTCCTCGACGCACCCCTCCTGGAAACGGTTGAACTCTTCGCGGGTTTGTCGATCAAGGTCTTTGCGGTCGACGACGAAGAGACACTTCTCGATCGCCGGATTGTCCTTGAGGAGCGTGGAAGCCTTGAAACTGGTCAGCGTCTTTCCGCTCCCCGTGGTGTGCCAGACGTAACCGTTGCCGTCGTTCTGGTCGATGCATTGAATGATGTGCTTGACGGCGTAGATCTGATACGGCCGCATCATCAGCAACTTCTGCTCACTGGCAACGAGAACCATGTATCGGCTGATCGTCTGAGCGAGCGTGCACTTGGCAAGGAACGCCTCGGCGAAGCTGTCGAGGTGGGTGATCTTGGTGTTGTCTTCGGCCGCGTGCTGGTAGAGAGGAAGGAACCGCTCGTCGGCGTTGAAGCTGAAGTGCCGCGCGTTATTGTTTGCGAAGTACCAGGTGCTGTGGCGGTTGCTGACGACAAAGAGCTGGACGAAGCACAGCAGCGTTCGCGTGTAGCCGTTCCCGGGGTCGTTCTTGTAGTCGACGATCTGCTCCATTGCCCGGCGGGGGTTGATGCCGAGCGTCTTAAGCTCGATCTGGACGCAGGGTACGCCGTTGATCAGCAGCATCACGTCGTAACGGTGGTGGCTGTTGTCGGTGTTGACGCGCAGCTGGTTGGCGACTTCGAAACTGTTCTTGCACCAGTCCTTGATGTTGACGAGCGTGTAGTTCAACGGCGTGCCGTCGTCGCGGGTAAAGCTGGTGATGCCGCGTAGAGTCTTCGCGGCGGTGAAGACATCGGGGGTGACGATCTCGTCGAGCAGCCGCTGGAACTCGCCGTTGGTAAGCGTCACGCGGTTGAGTTCCTGGAACCTCTCTCGGAAGTTCTTCTCCAGCGCGGCACGGTCGCGGATGTCCTCGCGGTACTCGTATTTGAGCTCGCGAAGCTTATCGATCAGGTGCTGTTCAAGTTGGGTTTCGGACGAAGTCATACGAGATCTGCTGCGTGGCTGTTCGCTTCATCTGCCTAGTTAGCCGCAGACGACCCACAGTGTAACGAACCGGGGCAGCATCGACGCCAGACTTCGCTGAACGCCTGAAATACCAGTTCGTTGAGCGTCAGCAGGCCGTTGATAATTTTCGCGTTTTTGATTCACCGCAGACAGCTCGCGACCGAGATAAAGAATGGGCCAGTGAGATCAGACGCGGCGGACGGGAGGGGCGCGGAAGAGGGGAGGGTGCGGAGGACGAGTGACTGAGCGTCGGAGACTCCGCACGCAGCGCGGGGTGTGGCGAGTACTGCGGGCGCGATGAGCAGCAGGACCGCGGCGATGAAGACGACTGGTACGAGGACCGCGAGGAGAATCGCGGCGGCGACCAAGAGAATGATGACGCGATGGTTCAGCGTGTGGGCGACAAGCATCGCCAAACGTCGTGACGCGCGAGCGAGCCGCTGGCGCTACGTTCCCGTACGGAGCTTAGGCATCCGGCTGATCGTCGCCGGCGCCGAGGACGTCTTCCAGTGATCGGGCCGGATGGTATTCGGCGATCAGGTCGTTCCACGCGGCGAGGTATTGGTCGCGCGGGATGCGGTAGCGGCGGGTTAAGTCGCCGCGCGGGGCGTCGCCTTCGAGGATGAAAACGTCCTTGCCGCGCTCGACGATCACGATGCGCCAGGTTTCGTCGGCGTCTTCGAATGGTTCGTCGTCTGTGCCGAGGGGAATGTCGTCGGGGGTGAAGTGGCGGAGGTCGCGGTCGGCGTGGTCCCAGGCGGGGAAGCTGGCTAAACGTCCGCGGGTGCGGCTCAGCAATTCGATATGCAGGCCGCCTTCGGGATACTCGTTGAGCGTCAGATAGAAATCGGTGATGCGTGCGGCGTCGTCGAGTTCGAAATCCATCGGTCTAGTGCGGGGAGACGATCGTAACTTGTTGCGTGTCGTTGTTGGTGATGCTCAGCATTCCCCAGACTCGCGGAAAGGCGAGCGGGACGGTGGCTGATCCGTAGCCGTTGGAGTAAACCTGAAGAGTGTTCGGGTTCGACGGCGTCCGCGTGAGAAGTGACGTAACGTCGATGGTACCGAACCACATCGCGGTGTCGGGGATTTTTGTCATCGGGATCGGCAGGAACGGCACTGGTGTCGAGACCAGGCTGACCGGCAGCGCGGCGGTGAAGCCCGGATCGTTCCCGAACGGACCATCGCCGATGGCCCAGAGACGCAGCATGACGCGGTAACGCGAATCGACCGGCAGGTTCATGAAACGAAGGCTGCTTCGGAAGTCGCGCTCGCGCACAACCGGCACATCGGTACCGGCGGTCTGCGCCTGACGCGACGTTTCGCGGATGCGCGAGGCGAGGTTGAGCGTGTCCGTCGTCCCGCGTAGCGCGTAGAGCACGTGGCCCCACGGATTGCTGTTGTTGGTCAGCGGAACCGGGTTGATGCCCGCCGACTGCGTGCAAGACGCACATGGAAGCGGGTCGCGGAAGTATGCCGGGCCGTTTGCGGAGATGAAGTTCTCCGTAACCCATTGCGAGCCGAGGGCGCCGGGCCCCTGGAAGGAGACGGGGAAAAGAATCGGCTCGAAGACGGCGGGGTCGGCGGCGGCGGGATCGTAGTAGATCAACGCCGCTTTCGACGTCACTGTGCCGGATCCCGTATCGATCGTCACATCAGCGGCGCCGGCCGCGTGCGGCGGAGCAATGGCCCACGGCGGAATGTCGCCGCCGATGTGCGTAGAAACCGGGATGCCGTCGATCGTCATCATGCCGTCCTGGTGGAGGAACGGGCTATTGATGGTTATCTGACCGCCTCTCAGCGGCACGGCGTACGGAATGATGGTCATCGTCTCCGGCTCGCGGACGATCAGCGTTGCGCGACCGCGCTCGGTGGATACGCCTGCGGTCTCGGAGACGGTGACGACCGTGTAGCTGCCGGCCGGGAGAATGCCGAGGTGAAAGATTGTCGTGTAGGGGGTGACGGCGGAGGTGCAGCCGATGTCCGGGAGAACATTCGCATCGAGCGTCAGAGTGATCGTAGAACCGGAGATCGCGACATTTTTCGCGGGCGGCACACAACCGTCGTTCCAGAGGCCGCTGACGATCGCATCAACCGAATGGTTCACCGTCGCGGCAGGCGGGTCGAACGCGATCGTGTCAGCTACAGAGGCAGACGCGGCCAGGAAAAGGAGTGAAACGGCGGCCAGGCAAGAGAGTCGAGTTCGCATCAGTCGTTGGATTCGATCCTGTAGTTCGGCGCTTCCTTCGTAATCACGACATCGTGCGCGTGCGACTCGCGCAGTCCCGCCGCCGTGATGCGGACGAACTGCGCTTTCGTGCGCAAATCGTCGATGTTGCGTGAACCCGTCAGCCCCATGCCGGAGCGCAATCCGCCGACGAGCTGCGGGATCATCGCGCTCAGCGATCCTTTGTACGGCACCTTCCCCTCGATCCCCTCGGGGACGAGCTTCGATACCTCGTCGGCGTCTTCCTGGAAATAGCGGTCCTTCGAGCCGGCCTGCATCGCGCCGATCGAGCCCATGCCGCGG
>JBAVBF010000129.1:0-2826 GCA_049586115.1 Thermoanaerobaculia bacterium
ACTTTGTCTACTGCGACGGCACGTAGGTCGGGTCCTGCGTTGCGGAGTCGATCACCGATGCGTACGCCGTGATCTTGCCGGTTCCGCTGAGCACCTTCACCGTCACGCGGGCGTTGTAGACGGTGCCGAGACCGAAGCTTTTTAGGGCGTCGTTGAGTTGGAGGAACTGGTTCGCTGCGAGGGTGATCTGCGTTTTTGGGGCGACCTTCGAATCGGGCGGAATGGCGGTGATTTCGATCGTGACCGGGCTGCCGTTCGTTTCGACGAAGCCGAGGTTTGTGCGCAGCTTGTCGGAGGATTCGAGCTGGAGAAGTTGCAGGACGCGGTTGTCGGACAATCCGACCGATCCCGCCGGCGTCACGGCGGGGATGAACTGGCCGTACGTTCCGCTCGACGTCTGGTTGTACGTACGCGCGGTGACGATGAGCTTTGAGCTCGATGGCGTCGTCACGAGCAGCGAGCCGCCGGAGTTCGTCAGCGCGAAGAGTTGCTGCAGCGCGCTGTCGACCGGGAACACCTGTCCGGCTGGGATCGTGATCTGTTTCGTGCCGCTGGCGGCGGGGCTGCCGGGCTGCGGGAAGTACGTGAGCGTGGCCGTGACCGAGGTCGTCGTCGGATTGAAGAAGCGGATGTCGCTGCGCCAACTCGCGAAGCCATTATTAATGTCCGCCACGCCGGGGATCACATAGCGCGTGGCCGATTCGGCGCCTTTCAGCACCGGGAAAACCATCAGCGGATCGTTGGTCAGATTGTCGATGACCGAGGCGTAGGCAGTGACGCGGCCGGTGGCGGAAACGACTTCGACTTCGAAGCGGCCGTCGGTGAGCGTGATGCCGTTCTCGGCGAGTAGATTGCGCTGCTGGTGTTCGCCGGGCATCAGCGAGATCGGAATCGCCGGCGCGACTTCGACGCCGGCGTTGTTGAAGATGTGTACGAGAACGCTGGCCGGTTCGCCGGCGCCTTCGACGATGCCAAAGTTCGTGCGATACGCGGTCGATTGCGCGATCTGTTGCAGCGACAGCACCGTCTTCGCTGCGCCGTCGGGAGCTTGTCCGATGAATGCTGAGAACGGAATGGCCGGGATGTACTGGCCGAACGTACCGGTCGGCGTGGAGTTGTAGGTGCGGCTGGAGGCGACCGTCTGAATGCTCGGCGGCGTCGAGAAGTTGCTCTGCGTCGACGTCAGGGGCCGGATTTCGAGCACGCCGAGTGCGGCCGCGCCGTCGGAGCCGGTGCCGAAAAAGCTGGTGAGGATGTCGTCGAGCGCCATCGTCGCGCCGGGATCGACCTGGATCGTCGTCGACTGACCCGACTGTGTAGCATCGGTGTGCGTGAGCGTGAAGTTGAGCTGGTACTTCATCGCCTGCGCCGAGGTATTGGCGATGCGTACGTCGGATTCGAAAAGCGAGTCGCCGATGCCAACGGCGTGGCCGACGGCGGGGATGATCAGCGAATTCGGCAGCGGCGTGTTCTTCCCCTGCGGCGCGACCGGCGTGACGGTGGTGACGGAAACCGGGACGCTGACCGGCGTCATGTCATCCGCGCCCACTTTGCCCGAGGCTTCGATCGAGAGGATGAGCGTGGCGGTGTTCGTACCGAGTTTGAGCGCGGTCGGATCGGAAACGATCGTCAGCGTGACTCCAGCCGGGCCAAGCGTGCCGGACGCCGGTGTGACGGACGCCCACGGCTTGTCCGTGCGGGCGGTGAAGGAAACTGCCGGCGTGCGGCCGGCGATGAAGATATTCTGGCGGACGGCGCTCAGAGTGCCCGCTTCCACGCTGGTCTGTTTCCGCGGCGTCTCGGGGATTACCGTGACGATGACGACGCGCGAATACGGTCCGCGCTCGTCGTTGCAACTGCTGATGGCGCGGACGCGGTACAGCCACTTCTGCGCGGACGTTGCAGCGGTATGCGTGAATGCGGCGGAGAGATCGCTCACGACCTGCGTGGTGGCGGTCGAGAAATCGGTGAGCGCCGATTCCTGCAATTCGTAGCTGGTTGCGTTCGGAATGGCGTTCCAGCGGACGTTGTAGACGCTTCCCGACGCCACCTGTGCCGGCGCGGTGGCCACGGGACGCGAGGGCGTCGCGCATGGCGGAGGAGCGTTGCGAACGGTGAACGTGCTCGTTGCGGAATCGCGCGCGGGACACGATTCGAAAAATGCCTGCACGTGCCAATGGATCGTTCCGGCGGGCACGCCGATCGTCAACTTGTTGACTGTCGTGGTGCCGATGACGCTCTCGTCTTCGTCATCGACAGCCGCCCACACTTTGTACTCGGTGGCATTTTTGACGTGTGACCATTCGAAGTGCACGGGCGACGCGAGTCCCGATGCGCCCTCGGCCGGCGCGAAGAGGATGGGCCGGATGTCGTCGCAGTTCGTTTCGGTGACGGTGAAGAACTGGTGTTTCGATTCCGCCGGCGGGCATCCATTGAAGAACGCCACCACCCACCACTCGTTCTGCCCCTCGGACACCGGTTTCGTGACGCCGGTGCGCGTGGCCGTTACCGCGAGCGCGGTCGGCGAGCCGTCGTTGTTCCGGATGAGGATGAGATAGCCGACGGCATTGCTGACCGGGTTCCAATCGAAATGGACCGGCGAGTCGAGGTTTGTGGCGCCGTCCGCGGGTGACGTCAGCGCCGGCCCGTCCGTGGCGCAGGTCTGCGCCGGCAAAACCGTGAAGTGCGATTTCGCGGAGCGCGTGGTCGGACAGCCGTCGAAGATCGCCTGGACAAACCATTCGACGCTGCCGGGCGGAACCAGATGCGTGATCGACGTGGAGGTCGTTTTCAGCACGTCCATGTCGTCGCCGTTGAGCGTCCAGC
>JBAVBF010000130.1:0-9726 GCA_049586115.1 Thermoanaerobaculia bacterium
CTCGACGACCTGTCTCTCACGAATGGCGCGCGCGTTTTCTATCGCGTCGATTACAACGTCCCGCTCGATGGCGCGCGGATCACCGATGCCACGCGCATCGAGGAGACGCTGCCGACGTTGCACCGTCTTCGCGACGCCGGTGCCGCCATCGTCATCGCCAGCCATCTTGGACGTCCGAAAGGCGAGCGGAAATCGAAGTACTCGCTCGAACCGATCCGCGAGAAACTCGCAGAGCTGCTCGGCGCGGACGTTCAATGGTCGAACGACTGCGTGGGCGACGATGCCGAAGCGAACGCGAAGGCGTTGAAAGCCGGCGAGGTCCTGCTGCTCGAGAACCTTCGCTTCCACGCCGGCGAAGAAAAGAACGATCGTGCCTTCGCCGGGCAGCTTCGCAAACTCGCCGACTACTACGTCAACGATGCATTCGGCGCCTGTCATCGCGCGCACGCATCGATCGATGCTCTTCCGCGGCTATTCGATCAAGATCGCATCGCCGGCGGGCTGCTGCTGGCGAAGGAGATCGAGTTCCTGCAGAAGATCACGAACGTTTCCGATCGCCCTTTCGTCGCGCTCCTCGGCGGGGCCAAGATCGCCGGCAAGATCGAGCCGCTCGAAGCGCTCGTCAAACTCGCCGACACCGTCCTCGTCGGCGGCGGCATGGCCAACACATTTCTCGCAGCGCGCGGCGTGGCCATGGGTGGCTCGCTCGTCGACAATGACTCGATGGAGATCGCGAAGCGGATTATGAACGTCACGCTCCCCGTCGATGTCGTCGTCGGCGACGATCTCGAAAATCCGACCACGATCGAAACAGTCGACGTCGCAAACGGATTGACCGCGTCGCAGAAAGCATTCGACATCGGGCCGAAAACGATCGCTGCCTACGACGGCGCGCTGAAAAACGCGAAGACGATTTTCTGGAACGGACCGATGGGCGTTTTCGAGAAAGAAGCGTTCGCAAAAGGAACGATGGCCATGGCGAAGTCGGTGGCCGAGGCCGATGCGATTACGGTCGTTGGCGGGGGAGAATCGGTTGAAGCAGTGAACGCATCCGGCTTTGCGGATCGCATCGGCCACATCTCCACGGGCGGTGGCGCATCGCTCGAATTCATCTCGGGCAAGACGCTGCCTGGCGTGGAGGTCCTGCGCAGCTGATGCCCCAGGAAATCGAAGTCAAATTCGCCCTCAAAGACCGCGACGAGCTCGTTCGCAAACTGCACGACATCGGCGGCCAGCGGCTCTATCCCGAAACGTTCGAGGACAACATCGTTCTCGACCGCCGCGGCGAGCTGCGCACGAAAGGTTCGCTGCTCCGCGTGCGCAAGTTCGGCAAGTATTCGATCGCGACATACAAAGGGCCGATGTCGATCGAAGGCGGCGTGAAGTCGCGCGAGGAAGTGCAGACGGGCGTCGAGAGTTTCGAGCGCGCCATCCAGCTTTTCGATGCGTTGGGGTACAAGCCGGTCTTCCGCTACCAGAAGTTCCGCGAAGTGTGGCGTATCCGGGAGGTCGAAGTGGTCCTCGATCGCACTCCGATCGGCGATTACTTTGAAATCGAAGGTCCGATCGACGTGATCCGTACGATCGCCGGCGAGTTAGGCATGAATATGGATCAGGCGATCCGGCAGACGTATGCGGATCTGTATCGCGTGGCGCGGCGGACGCGGCCCGATCTTGGCGAAAACATGATCTTTCCGCCCGAGCAACTCTGAACCGATGAAAGCAATGATCCTCGCCGCCGGCTACGGCACGCGCCTGCGGCCGGTGACGTACACGCTGCCGAAACCGATCGTGCCGCTGGCTGGACGTCCGCTGATGGGGTGGGCGGTCGAAGCGCTGCTCGCCGCCGGCATCAGCGACTTCGTCGTCAACCTGCATCATCTTCCCGAGCCGATCGAGCGCTATCTGCGCGATCGCTACGTCGGCCGCGCACGGTTCGAATTTTCCTTCGAGCCTGAAATCCTCGGCACGGGCGGCGGCGTGCGCAAGGTGCGTCCGCTGCTCGAAAACGATCCCGAATTTTTCCTCGTCAACGGCGACACGATCCAGTTCCCGCCGTACGACGCGCTGCGCACCGCGCGAAACGAACGCGACGCGCTTGCCGCGCTGACGCTGCGGCATCCGCCGGAAGGCGATCGCTTTACGCCCGTCTACTTTGAAGATGGTGCGATCACCGGCTTCGGCCACGGCACCGGCGAAGCGTTGATGTTCTCCGGCACACATCTCATTTCCAATCGCATCTTCAATTACCTGCCCGGCAAAGATTTTTCCGGAATCGTCGACGAGGTTTATCAGCCGCTCATCGATAGCGGACGCGAACGAATCGCCGGCGTGGTCGATGACGGACTCTGGTTCGATATCGGAACGCCGCAGCGCTACATGACCGCGTCGCAAACGCTGCTCGACCTGATGGTGCGCGGCGAGCTCGCTCTTCCGTCCGGCACACGCATCGACGGCGATTCGCTCGTGCACGACACGGCAGTGGTTACGGGCGCGATCTCGCGCAGCCTCGCCGGCGAACGCAGCATCATCGAAGGCGCGATCACCGATACGGTGATCTGGGACGACTGCCGCATAGCCTCGGGCGCAAAACTCGACGGCTGTATCGTCGCGCACGGTGTCGAGATTCCGGCCGGCGTCGAACTGCGGAACGTCCTCATCTGCTGCGACGACGATGCCATGCCGCGCGACAGCGAATACCGCTTCGAGCACGGACTCGTGCTGCGCGATTTCTAGAGTTTTTCACGCGGAGGCGCGGAGACGCGGAGTTTGGTTTTCCCCGCGTCTCCGCGGCTCCGCGTGAACCGTCACCCCGTAGTTGTTGTCGGCGGTGATGAAGTATCCGTCTCCGTAGGCGGCACCTCCGGCGTGGCGGTATCCGTCGGTGGCGTCTGTTGGAGCGCCGTATCGGTCGTTTCCGTCGTTGCTGTGGTCGGAGCAACAGGCGCCGGCTTCTTCTCCGTCAGCACTTCCTTCTCGAAGAGGTATCCCCAGCGCCGCATCCGCGAGAGGACCATGCGTTGACGAAACCGCAGCCGTTTGTTCGGCGCATTCGGATTCATCAGCCGCGGATTGGGAAGGCATCCCGCCAGCAGCGCCGCCTGCGACGGTGTGAGCCCGGCAGCCGAGGTGTGAAAGTAAGCGTGTGACGCCGCCTCGGCGCCGTAAACGCGCTCGCCCATCTCGACCACATTCATGTACAGCTCGAGGATGCGTTTCTTCGACAGATGGTTCTCCAGCGAGCGCGCGATGAAGTACTCCTTCACCTTGCGAAGCGGATTGCGCGATGGCGAGAGGTAGAGATTCTTCGCCAGCTGTTGCGTGATCGTCGAGCCGCCGTGCGTGATCTTTTTCCGCGCCCAGTCCTTGCGGACTGCTTCCTGCAGCGCGTCGACGTCGACGCCCCCATGCTCGTAAAACGTATCGTCCTCGGCCACCAGCACTCCGCGCCGCAGATAGGGCGAGATGCGCGCGTACGGCACCCAGCGATAATCGATCGCGTCGCTCTTGCCGGCCGCGTGCAACTCCGCCTTGCGCTGCTCCATGAACGCCGTCGTTGTTGGCGGGTTCGTCGCCAGCGCGCTCACGTCGGGAAACGTGATCCACTCATAGCCAACGAACACGATGACGGCCACGAAGAGGATGAGCAGAATGCGCTTGATCACGAAGCGCGGATTCTAGCGCTACGATTCAGGCCATGAACGCCGTCATCGTACTGACCACCGTCACCGCGGGCTTCGACGCCCGTCCGCTTGCGCACGAGCTCGTGGAGCAGCGGCTCGCCGCCTGCGTGGACATCATCGCCGGCGTCACTTCGATCTATCGCTGGAAGGAAGCCATCACCGAAGACGGCGAACAGATCCTGGTCATCAAGACCGTCGACGCCAACCTGCACGACCTGCGCGAAGCGCTCTTCGCGCGGCATCCGTACGAGGTGCCGGAGTTCGTGGTGCTGCCGATTGCGTCGATGTCAGACGCCTACGGCGCGTGGCTTCTGGAGTCGGCGTCGCGCTGACGGAACGATTGCCGCGACGATCAGCGCGCCGAGCGTCGCGAACGAGATGTTGCGTCCTCGGGTGAACGATTCCGGCAGGTATTGCAGCTTCACGGCGTGCCGTCCTTTCGGAACGAACACGCCGAGGAACGCGTGATTCGCGAAGCGAGTCTGGACGCGGTGGCCATCGATGTAGGCGCGCCATCCGCTCCATGCCGACTGCGATGCGACGATCCAGCCGTCGTTCTCCATCACCGCATCGATCGACAAACCGAAACCGTCCTTATGCAGCGTCAGCACACCCGGACCGTTTGCGATTTCGTGCGGCTGCATCTCCGGCACTTCGATCCAGGCCGTATCCGAAAAATCCGTCGCGTTGGTCATGGCCTTCACGATGGGACCGCCGCTGCGTTCGTAGCGGATATGCCGCGGCACGAACGCGCGCGGCAAAACGCGGGTGTTCTCGAACAGCTTCGCGCTGCGGTCTTTCATCAACTCGCGCCACCCCTCGGTCACCTTCACCGGCATCGGCACGATCGCGTATTTGATGTTGAGGAACGAGAGAAACGGCGGCTGCAGATCGCCGATGGCGTTGAACGAAACCGGCTGCGGAATCGACCAGACCGGGTACGTGTCGGCAAGCCGCGCGAAGGTCATGGCCTCGTACCCGCGCGGATCTTCGAGCTGATAGATCGCCGCGGTGTCAGGGATCAAAACGAAATGCTCGCCGGCGACGCGGAACGGCTCTTTGCTATCTGTCGGGATCGCGCGAATGAGCGGGATCTTCGGATAGAAATCATGCTGCGGAAGCGACGGGTAAATCGATCCGTCTTCGACGATGCGTTGCCCGAGGATCAGGATCAAAACGATGGGCAGCGCGATGCGAAGCGGCGTGCGCGCGAAGAGCAGGATCGCGATGACCGCCAGCGGCAGCAACTCAGCGAATGCGACCGTGCGGATCACATTCGGAGCAACGCCAACTTTGATCTCGTGCGCCCATGTTGCGTACGTGCCGAGGGCGAGTGCGAGGCAGACGATCGCGCAAATCAGCGCGCGGCGTGCTGGGAACGCGGGCGTCCCGCCCGCGGTCCGAGCGAGAGCGTCGATCGTCAGTCCCGCCAGAATCGACATCGCGCACGACGCGGCGAACGCCAGCCGCTCGTTCAAAGCCATGTTAAATAGCGGCAGCTGGTGCAGAATATTGCTCACAGGTGGTGCGTCAAATGCTGCACACAGACAAATCAGTAGTAGGCCGAAGAAGAACCACCTGGGAGCGCGGACCTCTTGCTCGCCGTTCTCTTTTTCAGGTTCCGCCGATGTCGAGGGCGGGCGAGACGCCCGCGTTCCCAGGAACAGCGCTGCGATCGCCAGTGCCAGAACGATGCTGCCGGTCCTCGCCGTCTGCGGATCGAACTCCGGCGTGAACGAGTCACGCCACGGCTGGCCGCCCCAGAATGGAAAGACCGTGTTCGCGGCGCGGCGTTGAATCAGCTCCGGCATGAACGGCCACGGCATCGCGCGGTAGCTGAGACGCGTTTTCAGTTCGAGCGTCTGTTGCGACGCTCCGAGAAACGGCAGGAGAAAGATCGACGTGAGCAGCAGCGCGACGACTCCTGACGCACACGCGATCGCGATCACGCGTCCGATCCGCTTTCGCGTCGTCGCGATTTCGAAGATGCCGTACGCCGCACCGACTGCCGTCACGTGCAGCAGCGATTCGGGATGTCCCGACAGAATCAGCAGCGTCAGCGTGATGAGCAGGATCACGCCGCCGCGGATGCTCGCCTCGCGCACGACCAACCGCACCGCGAAGAAGATCAGCGGCAGATAGGCCCACGATCGCGCCAGCGGCCAGCCAACGAAGAAGGCCATGTTGCCGCTGAACATCCATCCCGCCGCCGTGACCAGCGCGGCCAGTTCGCCGCATCCGAGCAGACGCATGAAAACGAATGCGCCAAACCCGGCCAGGAAAAACGTCATCGCCGCGGCGAAGGTCAGGCTCGGCGGCAAAGGAATGAGCATGCCGAGGAGGTTGAAGGGATCGTAAGGGGCAGGCTGTGCCGCCGCGGCCAGGATGTCGCCGCAAAGCATGTACGGATTCAGCAGCGGCCACTCTCCGTGCGAAAACGCCGTCCGCACCGCACTCCGCCACGGAATGATCTGGCAGTAGAGATCGGAAAGTGTCCCGTTGTGCACTTTCGGGACGCCGAACTCCGCCGCGTACGCGTTCAACGGCTCCGACATGAACGGCAGATCGATCGGCGCGTAGACCTTGCCGGTCAGCAGCGCGCGGCCCGTAAAGCAAAGCGGCAGAAGGACAAGCACGATCGCCGCCGTGCGCGACATCGGTTGCACGAACCTGCGCCAGCAGGCGATCAGCACGATCGTCGTAGCGAGATAAAGAAGGAGTGCAGCCAACCCGCGGAGCTATACGCGAAGGCTCCGGGAGCGTCAAGTTTTCTACCCCTCGTAGCGTGGGAAGAGCGGTTGCGGCAGCGGAGTTAGAGTCCTCCTAAACCATGGACTCCATCGTCATCCGCGGTGCACGCGAGCACAACCTCAAAAACATCGACGTCGTCGTTCCCCGCAACAAATTCGTCGTCATCACCGGCGTCTCCGGATCGGGCAAATCGTCGCTCGCATTCGACACGATTTTCGCCGAAGGGCAGCGACGGTATGTCGAGTCGTTGTCGGCGTACGCGCGGCAGTTTCTCGAGCAGATGGAGAAGCCGGACGTCGATTCGATCGAAGGACTCTCGCCGGCGATCTCGATCGAGCAGCGCACGACGTCACGCAATCCGCGCTCGACGGTCGGCACCGTCACCGAAATCTACGACTACCTTCGGTTGCTCTACGCCTCGGTCGGCGTCCCGCACTGCACGAACTGCGGTCAGGAGATTCGGCCGCAAACGATTCAGCAGATGGTGGACCGCCTGCTGATGCTGCCCGCGGGCACGAAGTTCACCATCCTCGCGCCGTACATCCGCGGCAAAAAGGGCGAGTACCGCAAGCAGATGCTGCAGATGGTGAAGGAAGGCTTCACGCGCGCGGTCGTCGACGGGAACACCATCGAGCTGGCCGATCCGCCCACGCTCGACAAACAAAAGAAGCACACCATCGACGTCGTCATTGACCGTCTCGTGGTCAAGGACGGTATCCAGCAACGGCTCGCCGATTCGCTCGAGACGGCCACGCGCGTGTCGAAGGGGCTCGTCAAGATCCTTTACCAGGAAGGCAACCGCGAGGAGCTGATGTCGCAGTCGTACTCCTGCCCCGATTGCGGCGTTTCCATCGGCGAGATCACGCCGCGCCTCTTCTCCTTCAACTCGCCCTACGGCGCCTGCCCGCGCTGCTCCGGCCTCGGCGTCTTGCTCGAAGTCGACGAGAAGAAAATCATCCCCGACTGGAACAAGTCTGTCGCCGACGGCGCGATCGCAATCTGGAAAGAAGGCGCCGAGAACTGGCGGCTTCGCCAGATTCATACGCTGGCCAAGCACTACAAATTCAAGATCGAAACGCCGTGGCGCGCGCTGTCCGAAAAGGCGCGCCAAACGATTCTTCATGGCAGCGCTGAGAAGATCAAATTTCAGTTCAGCGGCTCGGCGAGCACGTACTCGTACAACGGCACGTACGAGGGGATCGTGCCGATGCTGGCCCGCCGCTACAAGGAAACCGACAACGACGACATCCGCGAAGAAGTCGAGCGTTTCATGACGCCGATGAGTTGTCCCGACTGCAAAGGCCGCCGGCTGAAACCGGAGGCGCTCGCGGTGACCGTGTCCGGCCAGTCGATCGATAAGGTCGTTGCGTTGCAGCTCAAGAATGCCGACCAGTTTTTCAAGACCATCGAACTGACGCCGCGCGAGGAGCAGATCGCCGGCAAGATTCTCAAGGAAGTCCGCGACCGCCTCGGCTTTCTCTGTTCCGTCGGCGTCGGCTACCTCATGCTCGACCGCAGCGCGGCCACGCTCTCCGGCGGCGAAGGACAACGCATCCGCCTGGCCACGCAGATCGGCGCGAAACTGATGGGCGTTCTCTACGTTCTCGACGAACCGTCCATCGGCCTGCACCAGCGCGACAACCGCAAGCTCATTGATTCGCTCGTCGAATTGCGCGATCTCGGCAACACCGTCATCGTCGTCGAGCACGACGAAGAGACGATCGAGACCGCCGATCACATCATCGACCTCGGCCCGCGCGCCGGCGTGCACGGCGGCGAGGTGGTGGCCGAGGGGACGCTGGAGCAGATCAAAACGTTCCCGTCGTCGCTGACCGCAAGGTACCTGCGCGGCGATGCGGCGATCGAGATTCCCGCCATTCGCCGGCCGATCGGCGAGAACAAACTGGTCATCCGCGGCGCGCGGCAGAACAACCTGAAAAATCTCAACGTCACGATTCCGCTCGGCGTCTTCATCGCCGTCACCGGCGTCAGCGGCTCGGGCAAATCGACGCTGGTCAACGACATCCTGCACAAAGCGCTGTCGCGTCATTTCTTCGACGCGCACGACACGCCCGGCGAGCACGATCGCATCGAAGGACTCGAACACATCGACAAAGTCATCGACATCGATCAGTCGCCGATCGGCCGCACGCCACGCTCGAATCCCGCGACGTACACCCAGCTGTTCGCCGAAATCCGCAACCTCATGGCGCAAACGCCCGAAGCGCGCATGCGCGGCTACGGGCCGGGACGCTTTTCGTTCAACGTGAAGGGCGGCCGTTGCGAGGCGTGCAAGGGCGATGGGCAGATCAAGATCGAGATGCACTTTCTGCCGGACATCTACGTCACCTGCGACGTCTGCGGCGGCAAGCGCTACAACCGCGAAACGCTGCAGGTCACGTACAAAGCCTCGTCGATCGCCGAAATCCTCGACATGACCGTCGAGCAGGGGTTGGAGACGTTCCGCAACATCCCGCGCATCGCCAACATCCTTCGCACTCTCGACGAGGTCGGCCTCGGCTACATCAAGCTCGGCCAGTCATCGACCACGCTCTCCGGCGGTGAAGCGCAGCGCGTGAAACTGGCCAAGGAGCTCGCCAAACGCGCCACCGGCCGCACGCTCTACATCCTCGACGAGCCGACCACCGGCCTCCACTTCGACGACGTCGCCAAGCTCCTCCACCTGATGCACGGCCTCGTCGATCGCGGCAACACGGTGGTCGTGATCGAACACAACCTCGACGTCATCAAGACCGCCGACCACGTCATCGACCTCGGCCCCGAAGGCGGCGACGGCGGCGGCTACATCATCGCCACGGGCACGCCTGAGGAGATCGCGGAAACGCCGGATACACCGACGGGGGAGTATCTGAAGAAGATGCTCGCGAAAAGTGGAGTTGCAGTCCTGAATTCATAGTGCGTTGTGTTGTGGTAATACTCGCTTCATACTTCGATCATGAAAGCTGCCGTCTCGGTTCCCGATCCTGTTTTTGAAGCTGCCGACAAGCTCGCGCAACGCATGGGTGTATCGCGAAGCCGGCTCTACAGCGTCGCGCTTCAGCGTTTCGTGCAGGACTACGATGACGAGGCGATCACCGCGAAACTTAATGAGGTCTATGCCACCGAGTCTTCCGAGCTTGATCCGGTTCTTCAGAGTATTCAGAGCCGTTCTGTGAAGTAGGCAATGGAAATCGCGCGAGGGGATGTTTGGTGGGCGGATCTTCCCGATCCCATCGCCTCGACTCCCGGCGGCACCCGACCGGTCTTGATTGTCCAAGCCAATCCATTCAAC
>JBAVBF010000131.1:0-5009 GCA_049586115.1 Thermoanaerobaculia bacterium
GAACTTCGCGGTGCCGGAGTCGACGAGGAGCGAGTTGTTTTCCTGAAGCGTGATGTGGACGTCTTCGTCGGGCAGTGAGCGGACGATGTCGAAGAGGCGTTTTGCTTCGATGGTGACGCCGCCGGGCGTGGTGACGCGCGCGGCGCAGGAGCTGAGGATCGTGACGTCGAGATCGGTCGCCGCCATCTGCAACCGTCCGTCGGCGGCGCGGAGCAGAACGTTCGAGAGGATCGGGATCGTGGAGCGTTTTTCGACGACTCCCTGGCAAAGCTGCAACTCTTTCTGAAGATCAGCTTTTGCGACGGTCAGCTCCATGTCTCTTCCTTCAGAACAAAAGTCTTTTTAGTTAGTAGTGGAAGCAGTAGATGCGTGCGGAAAAACTCGGCATCGCGCTGCAAAGGTTTCGAAAGTATAGCAGTTCCTTCCGTGGTGAAACTGCGGGTTTCGCAGCGGAAAAGCGATGGAGATTTTCTCCGTTTTCCACAGTCCGCGAGCGTCGCGCGAACGACGCCGTTTTTGTCCGCAGGATTTGGTGGGACGTTTCCGCAGGGTCTGTGGAAAGTGCTGTCATCCTGAGCCGCCGGAGCTGCGCAGGCGAAGCCGCAGCAGCGCAGGACGGTCGAAGGGTCGAAGGACCCCCGCCGTGCTTGCACCGTGACTTCGCCCGCCGCCCTCCCGTTGCTATCGTGCGGGAGGTCCTTCGACCGTCCTCCGCGACGACGGCTTCGCCTCTGTCGCTCCGGCGGCTCAGGATGACAAGCACCCCTCATCGAAACTGCTTCATCAACCCTTCGAGCACGCGGCCGAACTGCGGATCGTTCTGCATCTTCTCGTCGATCTTCTCGACCGAGTACATCACCGTCGAGTGATGCTTGTTGTTGAAGACGCGGCCGATCTCCGGATACGAAAGATCCGTCAGGTGCTTGCAGAGATACATCGCTACCTGGCGCGGGAACGCAACCGTCTGCGCGTTTGATTTCGACTTCAGGTTCGTCACGGTCGTTCCGTAGTGCGCCGCGACGACGCGCATGATCTCCGTCGGCGTAATCGGTTTGTTTTCCTTCGACAGCAACTCCTTCAGCGCTTCCTTCGTCAGTTCGAGCGATAGATGCTTCTGGCCGGCCATCGAGGCGTAGACGACGATGCGGTTCAGCAGTCCTTCCAGCTCGCGGATGTTCGTTCGCACGCGCTCGGCCACGAAGAGCGCCGCATCGTTGGGGAAGTCGATCGCCCGCTCCTCGGCCTTCTTGCGGAGGATGGCCACCTTCGTTTCGAGATCGGGCGGCTGGATGTCGGCGATCAGTCCCCATTCGAAGCGGGAGCGAAGCCTCTCTTCGAGCGTCGGGATCTCTTTCGGCGGCGCGTCGGAGGTGAAGACGATCTGCTTCTGCGCCTCGTAAAGCGCGTTGAACGTGTGGAAGAACTCCTCCTGCGTCCGCTCCTTGCCGGCCAGAAACTGGATGTCGTCGAGGAGGAGCGCGTCGACCTTGCGATAGCGGTCGCGAAACTGCTGCATGCGGTCGTAGCGGATCGAGGTGATCAGCTCCGTGACGAATGAGTCGGCCGACATGTACGCGACCTTCGAGCCGGCGGTGCTGTCGCGAAGCTGCTGGCCGATGGCCTGGATGAGATGCGTCTTGCCGAGGTCGGCACCTCCGTAGATGAAGAGCGGGTTGAAGGATCCGGCGGGGTTCTCAGCGATCGACTTCGACGCAGCGAATGCAAGCTCGTTCGACTTGCCGACCACGAACGTCTCGAACCGGTACCTCGGATTGAAAATCGAGAGCGGCAGCTCGGCCGACGGCGGCGGACCGAGAGGGATATTCATCTCGCTCGTCCCCTCGGTGTCGGCGACGAGATGAAGGTTGAGATGGTCGGTTGACATCTCGTCGAGGATGGCCCGGATCTGCTGCGCGTAGTTCTGCCGGATCTCGGAGACGAACCGCTGGGATGGGACGCTTACGTCGATGGTGTCGCCCTTCTGGGCGAGGAAACGGGTCGGAGCGAACCACGTCTCAAACTGAGTCCTGTCAATGGTTTGCTCCAAGCGATCGAGGACTTGCTTCCAGAGGTTCATGGCGGATTCGCAGAGGGCACGGCCGAGGTCCAATCACTCTGATAATCCGCAGCTTTTCAACAACTGCGGAAAATCCGGACCTGAAAAAGGGGAGGCGAAGATAGCACAAACAACTGCTGGTCGAGCCGCGATTGGTGGCTGAGCCTTGGGCAACCAACGCCACCGGCCGGAATAGCCCGCTATGGCCTGTGGTTCCGCCCCGTCGCTGGCTGGTTTGACGACCTTCCGACCCGCCGCTATACTCCCCGCCTTCTTTTTCAGAAGCTTAAGGAAATCATGAAGCGTACATTTCAGCCGAATAACCGCCGCCGCAAGCGCACGCACGGCTTTCTGGTCCGGATGCGGACCAAAGACGGGCAGGCGGTGCTTTCACGGCGCCGTCGCAAGGGCCGTAAGCGCCTGGCGGTCTAGCCTTTGTCAGCCGATGCGGGCGGACTTTCCGCCAGCTCCGAGGCTCTGCCGAAAGAGAAACGATTGGCGAAACGCCGCGAGTTCCTTCGCGTCTACGAAGCCGGCCGCAAACTCTTTTCCCGCTACAGCGTACTGTTCTATGCCGCGAACGATCTCCCGTACTCGCGCATTGGCATCACCGCGACAAAAAAAAGTGGCAAGGCAAACGTGCGCAACCGGCTGAAACGGTGGACCCGCGAGGTTTACCGGCGTCAACGCGGTCCCCTCGACATCGATAGCCGCTCGCTCGATGTCGTCGTCAACGTCAAGCCGAATGCCGTGCAGGCAACCTGGGGCGATTACAGCCTCGACCTGCAGCGCGCTCTGAAGCGCGTCGTCACCGAGAGCAGCGCGTCCCGATGAGTCATGCGCGTCCTCGCCCTCGCCCCGCTCCGTTTTTACAAACGATTTCTCTCCCCGCTGCTGCCGCCGATGTGCCGCTTCGATCCCACCTGCTCGATTTACATGATGCAGGCGATCGAAAAGCACGGCACACTGCGCGGCGTCTGGCTCGGCATACGCCGTCTGGCGCGCTGCCACCCGTTCAATCCTGGAGGTTGGGACCCCGTCCCTTGAGATGGAAAAGCGAATCTTTGCGGCAGTATTGATCTCGATCGGATTCCTGTGGCTTTGGGCGGCCGTCGCTCCGAAGCTCTTTCCTGATCTGATGAAAAAGCCGGTGCCGGCCAAGGTCGAGACGACGTCGACGACTGCCTCGGCGACGACTTTCACCCAGCCGGCGCCCGTCACCGCCTCGACCACCACCGCGTCACCCGTCGCCGAAACGCCGGCAGCCGCTCCCGCCGTCACTCCGGTTGCCGCGGCAGAGCAGACGATCACCAGAATCCAGTCGGCCGACTTCGTGGCGAAGTTCTCCAACCGCGGCGCCGAGCTGGTCTCGTTTCAACTCACGCACTACAAAGCCAAGCCGAGCGACAAGAACGATCAGACGAACGTCGAGCTGGTCAAAGAGCGCGAGCCGGGTCGCACCGACTATCCGTTCGCGATCGAAGCGACCGACGCCAACTTCATGCATCGCGCGAACGCCGCGCTCTACGCCGTTCGCGAGTTCGACGACAAGGGCGCGCACGTCATCGAGTACCGCTGGTCCGACGGCGCGCATGCCGTGACGAAGACCTTCCGCTTCACCGGCGAGTACCTTTTCAACTTCGCGGTCTCGGTCACGCCGCCGCTTCCGTATCGCGTCGCCATCGGTCCCGGAATCCGCACCCTCGGACCCGACGAAAAGGACAACCAGTTCATCGTCACGGGCAACGGTGTCGTCCAGCGCGATGACAGCCTGAAGAGCATCAACCGCGAGAAGGCCGACACGCTAAGCATTTTCCCGTCCGTGCAGTTCGTCGGCATCCAGGACAACTACTTCCTTTCCGTCCTACGGCCTGAGAAGTCAGCAGGCGCGATCATTCGCGCGATCGACGTCCCCGCGGTCGAAAAGAAAGAGAAACGCCGCGAGCTCTACGCCGCTGTCAACGCAGCGCCGGACGGCGTCGTCTCCGGCGCGGCATTCTTCGGTCCGAAAGAGGCGAAGGTTGTCGACCGCTACGGCTTCGAAAAGACGCTGCAACTCGGCGTCTTCGGCATCATCGCCCGCTTCTTCCTGGCCGCGCTGGTCTGGCTGAACACGTTCACCAAGAACTACGGCTGGGCCATTATCGTCCTCACGCTCATCATCAAACTCGTGCTCTATCCGCTGCAGCACAAGTGGCTGATCGGCATGAAGAAAATGCAGAAGCTGCAGCCGAAGCAGGAGGCGATCAAGGCCAAATACAAGAAGGCCAGGACCGATCCCGAGCAGAAGCAGAAGATGAACATGGAGATGATGCAGCTCTACCAGAAGGAAGGGATCAATCCCGCCGGCGGCTGTCTCCCGTTCGTGCTGCAGATCCCGATTCTGTGGGGCTTCTACGGGCTGCTCTCGCACG
This sequence comes from Thermoanaerobaculia bacterium, assembly GCA_049586115.1. GTDB lineage: Bacteria > Acidobacteriota > Thermoanaerobaculia > Gp7-AA8 > Gp7-AA8 > JADGNZ01. The sequence continues at coordinate 4,471 of JBAVBF010000131.1, forward strand.
CCATCGAGCTGCGCGGCGCGCCCTTCATCTTCTGGATTCACGACCTGTCGATGAAGGATCCGTACTACATCACGCCGCTGCTGATGACGGTTACGATGTTCATCCAGCAGGCCATCACGCCGTCGACGGCCGATCCGGCACAGAAGAAGATGTTCCTGATCATGCCGCTGGTGATGGGATGGATTTTCAAAGAGTTCCCGACCGGCGTCGTGCTTTACTGGCTGATGCAGAATCTGCTGACGATCGTGCAGCAGCTCCTGATGAACAAATTCACCGATCCCGCCACCGCCCCGGCGGAACTGGCTAAACGGACTTGACGACGATGGCGCAACGATTCGAAGGCAAGAATCTCGACGAAGCATTGACGATGGCGTCCGAAGCGTTCGGCGTCGATCGCGTGCAACTGACCTATCACGTGGTCCTGGAAAAGAAAGGCTTTCTCGGCGGGATCAAACACGTGGTCGTGGAAGCCGAAGTGAATGAGCGGCCCATCGCAGCGGCGGTTCAGGAGGCGGCGGCGGCCGCGCCCCGTACACAGC
>JBAVBF010000132.1:0-3316 GCA_049586115.1 Thermoanaerobaculia bacterium
GCGCTCGACGCCGGCAAGCACGTGCTCTGCGAGAAACCGACTGCGCTGAATGCATACGAGGCGGAGCAACTGGTCGCGGCCGGACGGAAGCATCCCGATCGGATCGCGCTCATCGATCACGAGTTGCGGTTTCTCCCCTCCTTCCGAACCGCGCGCGAGCGCATCAGTGACCTCGGCGCGATTCGCTACGTCGAGGTTCGTTACGCAAGTCCCGGCCGCGGCGATCGAACACGCGCCTGGAACTGGTGGAGCGATGCGAATCAGGGCGGCGGAATCTGGGGCGCCGTCGGCTCCCACTTCGTCGACATGCTCCGCTTCCTCGGCATGGAGATCGAAGCGGTGCAGGCGACGCTGCGGACGATCATCGATGAGCGTCCCTTCGAGAACGGCACGCGCCGCGTGACGTCGGACGATTTCGCTGACGTCGCTCTCCGCCTCGCGAACGGCGCGATTGCGTCGATGATCTTCAGCGCCGTCTCCTCGGGACCGGACGAGCCGACCACGCTCACGATCCATGGCGAAGAAGGCGCGATGCGGCTCGCCGGCGAAGATTTGCTGCTGGCGATGCGCGGCGAACCATTCACCGCCGCGACGAAAAGCAGCCGCTCCGACCGCCGCGGCAACTCCGCCGGCGGCGCCTTCGGCACCGGCACCTACCTCCTCGGCCGCGCGCTGAAAACCGCCATCGACGACGGCGACCGAAGCACGATCGCCGATGCCGCAACCTTCGAGGACGGCCTCAAGCAACAGCGCGTCCTGGACGCCGCCCGCGAATCCAGCGCCCACGACGGCCGCTGGACCGCACTGTCATCCTGAGCCGCCGGAGCTGTGTAGCGCGAAGCGCGGAGCAGCGCAGGACGGTCGAAGGACCCCCCAGTGCTTGCCTCAAAAAAAACCGCCGTCCGGCCTGGTTACCAGGTTGGGGGTCCTTCGACCGTCCTGCGGCGGCTCAGGATGACAGCTGGTGTAACGGCGGCGCGCCTCGCTGCACTATCCGAGGACGTAAGATCACTTCGAGGAGATCGTCATGTCCAGACACATCACCAGGCTTTTCGCCGTACTGTTTCTTACTTCCGCGCCGCTGTTTGCGCAGCTCACTATCGGTGCGCCATTTTCGGGATCACCGAATGCGAGCGACTTGAATGTCGCGGCTACGCGCACAGATATCGATTTGACCGGTCCTGCCAGCGGGACGGGGACCGTGACGTCGGTTCACGTTTATTGGTCGCAGAGCGGCTGCTCGAACGCGATCAAGATCAAGTTTTTCCGGCGCAGCGGGAACACGCTGACCATGACAGCTGAGCGCGGACCTTTCAGCTCGGTGGGCGCCGACAACAATTTCACGATGTCGCCGGCCGTGCCGGTGCAGCAGGGAGATCTGATCGGCGTCGCGCGCGTTGCCGCCTGCGGCAATCCGGGGACGTTCTTCGGCTTCACGAGTGCCGGCCATGTCGAATTTCCGTCCGACGTGACCAGCAGCGTCGACCTGTCCGCGGGGACGACAGGCGCGCCGCTCGCGCTCAGCGGCAGCGGACCGGCGGCGACGGAACAAGTGCGCGGCTACATCCCTGTCGTCGGCTCGACCGCCGGCGGCCTCGGGTCGAACTTCAAGACCTCGATGCAACTTCTGTTCGGCGCGCCATCGTCGAGCGGCTCGATCACCGGCAAGCTCGTGTTCCATCCGGCAGGCGCCAGCGGAAGTTCGGCCGACCCCGCGCTGAACTACACCGTCGCGGCCGGACAGGTAGTGACGTTCCCCGACGTCGTGGCCGCGTTCGGCCGCTCGGGTCTCGGCAGCGTCGATCTGATCGCCGCGCCGTCCGCCACGAAGCCGGTGATCATCACGCGCGTTTTCAACGACGCCGGTGCACTCGGCTCGGCCGGACTGACCGAGGAGGTCATCGATCCGACCGATCCTCGGGTGATTCCCGCCGGTTTCACCGCATTCCTGGTCACGCCGGTCGATCCGACGAAGACGCGTTTCAACATCGGCGTGCGCACGTTTTTCTCCGGTGCGACGATCACCGCCGTGCTGCGCGACACGAACGGCAACGCGCTGAAGACGGTGTCGAAGACCTATCTGCCGAATTTCTTCGAGCAGGTCGATTCGACGACGTTCTTCGGCGGTACGGTCATCGGGCCGAATCAATCGATCTCGATCAACGTCGGCGGCGGCAGCGCCCTCGTCTACGGATCGACGACGGACAACACCACGAACGATCCGAACATCCAGTTCGCGGTGGCGTTGTTCGGAATCGCGTGATCCCAGGCGCTCAATCGGGAGCCGGCAGATCTGCTGCCGGCTCTCCTCCGAGCGTGTGCCAGGCGATCGCCGCGAGCACGACCAGCGCACCGGCGATCGCGAAGGCAGACGGTCTTTCGCCGAGGAAGAGGAAGACCCAGATCGGATTCGAGACCGGCTCGAGCATGCCGGTGAGCGATGCCTGCGTCGCGGTGACGTAGGCGAGGCCGCGCACGAACAAGACGTAGGCGATCGCGATCTGGAAAACGCCGAGGAACGCGAGGACGGCGAACGAGCGCGGAGTGAGCGCGAGGTCGTGGCTGATGAACGGCAGCACCGCCAGCGCGCAGACGACGTTGCCCCACGTCACGGCCGCCTGCGCCGCGCGTTGCTCGCGCCGCAGGACGAGGATCAGCGCTGCGAAGAAGACGGACGACACGAGGGCCATGCCGTTGCCGGCCATGCCGCGCGTTTCGAAACGGCCGACGAAGAAGAGGGCCATGCCGCTCATGGCCACGGCGATGGCGATGACGTCGCGTGCGCGCATTGGTTCGCGCAGCACGATCGGAGAGAGGAGCAGCACCCACACCACGCCGGCGTACTGCAGGAAGATCGCGTTCGCAGCGGTCGTCCACTTCGTAGCGATGACGAATGCCGTCAGGCAGGCCGCGTAACTGATGATTCCGAAGATGAACGCCGGCGTCGATTTCCACTGCCGCCGTCCCCAGACCTTGCGCCCGAGGAAGAGCATGAGCGCGATGGCGGCGAAAAGGGAGCGGTAGAACGTGACCTTCAGCCCGGCATCCGCAATCGCTTTGATGCCGATGCCGCCGGTGGACCAGAGGATCGACGCGGCGACGATGAAGAGTGTGCCGCGCGTGCGATCGGTCATGCGGGGCAGGATTGTAGTTTGGTAGGTGCAGGAAAAAGCCTGTCATCCTGAGCCGCTGGAGGCGTTGGAGCGCGAAGCGCGGAACGCCGGAGGACGGTCGAAGGACCCCCACCTGATAACCCTGGGAGGGCGGCGGTTTTCTCACGAGGCAAGTATCAGGGGGTCCTTCGACCGTCCTACGC
>JBAVBF010000133.1:0-27966 GCA_049586115.1 Thermoanaerobaculia bacterium
TCGTTCCGCTGGTCAAGAAGCTGCCCGATGCGGCAGTCGAGTCGGGCTCGCCGATTCACTGAGTTGTCATCCTGAGGCTGGCGAAGCGCGCCGAAGGATCTCAAGATGCGCTGCCTTTGCTGAAACCCGGTTTCAGCGAAGCTGGCGTAACTTGAGATCCTCCACCAGTCCTGCGGCACTGCGCCTTCGGCTGCGTTCCTCCGGCGGTTCAGGATGACACCCACGCATGGCACGCTCTTTCCATCCTTGCGGCCATGCCTTCCGTGACCATCCCTTGACCGGCGCCGGAGAATACCGGCACAATCTCCACCGTTAACCTTCCAAACCACACGATTACCTCTTCGCAGCACCTCTGCTTTTGCATTTCCCTGGCAACTACATCTCTTGGACATCCGAACAGTCGAGTTCCACCGCGCGGCGTACAAAGCCGACGACTTTCCGACTGACCGCAGACCGCAGTTCGCGATGGTCGGTCGCTCCAACGTCGGAAAATCGAGTCTCATCAATGCCGTTTTGAAACGGAAAGCAGTGGCGCGCGTCAGCCAGACGCCAGGGAAGACGCAGGCCATTCAGTTCTATCTCATCAACGAGCGTTTCTACATCGTCGACTTCCCCGGCTACGGCTACGCCAAGGTTCCGAAAGACATGGCCCGTTCCTGGGGCGAGCTCGTACGCGGCTACCTCGAGAGCGCCGATGCTCTCAAGTTGATCTTTATCCTGCTCGACGTGCGGCGAACTCCAAGCCCGGAGGATCGTCAAATGCATGACTGGACCACCGCGTCCGGCATCGACGAACGCATCCTTCTCACCAAGAGCGACAAGCTATCCAACAACCAGCTCGTGAAGAGCCGGATGGAGATCGCCCGGGATCTCCAGATTACCGAGGAGCGCCTCATCGCCTGTTCCGTCATCAAAAAGAACGGGATCGAACAAGTCCGGCGCGAGATCGCATCGCGCCTCTGAATCAGGGGTCATTCAAACAACGAGGTTTCAACCAATGTCCGAAACAGAATTCGAAAACGAATCGAACGTCGCCGTAGCCGAGCCGCCAGCCGAAAAAGCCGAGAAGCCGGTGCGCAAGACCACGCGCAAACCGAAGGCCGACAAGGCCGCCGCACTCGCCGTTGCCGTCGAAGAAGAGACGCCGGCGGCAATCGCCGAAGCCGAGCCGGAGCCTGAAAAGCCCGCCGAGCCAATCGTCGACGTCGCCAACGACGCGCCCGAAGAAGCCGTCGCCTCGGCTCCGCAGCACGGCCGCCGTGATCAGACCCAGGCCGCCGAGACGCTCGACATCCGCGTGCTCAAGGAGATGAAGCTCCCCGATCTGACGAAGATCGCGAAGGAGCACGGCATCGAGAACGCCACCGGGATGCGCAAGCAGGACTTGATCTTCTCGGTCCTGCAGGCGCAGACCGAAAAGTCGGGCCTCATTTTTTCCGAAGGCGTCCTCGAATGTCTACCCGACGGATTCGGCTTCCTGCGCGCCCCCGAGTACAACTACCTGCCCGGTCCGGACGACATCTACGTTTCTCCCTCCCAGATCCGACGCTTCGACCTGCACACGGGCGACACCGTTTCCGGCCAGGTGCGTCCGCCGAAGGAAGGGGAGCGCTACTTCGCCCTCATCAAAGTCGAGGCGGTCAACTTCGAGCACCCCGACGTCGCGCGCGAGAAGATCCTCTTCGACAACCTCACGCCGCTCTATCCCGAGCACCGCATCAAGCTCGAAGTGCCCGACAACATGTCGTCGCGCGTGCTCGACCTGATCGCGCCGGTCGGCAAGGGGCAGCGCGGCCTGATCGTCGCGCCGCCGCGCACCGGCAAGACCATGATCCTGCAGGCTATCGCCAACTCGATCACGTCCAATCATCCCGAGGTCACGCTGATCGTGCTGCTGATCGACGAGCGGCCGGAAGAAGTCACCGACATGCAGCGCAGCGTCAAGGGCGAAGTGATCTCGTCGACGTTCGACGAGCCCGCCTCGCGTCACGTGCAGGTCGCGGAAATGGTCATCGAGAAAGCGAAGCGCCTCGTCGAACACCGGCGCGATGTGGTCATCCTGCTCGACTCCATCACGCGTCTGGCGCGCGCCTACAACACCGTCGTGCCGCCATCCGGCAAGGTTCTCTCCGGCGGCGTCGACTCGAACGCTTTGCAGCGTCCGAAACGCTTCTTCGGTTCCGCGCGTAACGTCGAAGAAGGCGGCTCGCTGACGATCATCGCCACGGCCCTGATCGACACCGGCTCGCGCATGGACGACGTCATCTTCGAAGAGTTCAAAGGCACCGGCAACATGGAAGTGCACCTCGACCGCAAGCTCTCCGACAAGCGCGTCTTCCCCGCCATCGACATCAACAAGTCCGGCACGCGCAAAGAGGAGCTGCTGCTCGAGCGCAACGAGCTCAATCGCATCTGGGTCCTGCGCAAAGTCTTCTCGCCGCTGTCGACGGTGGAGTCGATGGAGCTGCTCGTCGAGAAGCTGGAAAAAACCCGCACGAACAACGAGTTCCTCAACTCGATGTCCTCGATGTGAGATCCCTCGGTACCTGCTTCGCCATCCTTCTCCTCGCGGCCGCGCCGCTCCACGCGCGCGGCCGCGACATCTCCGGCCACTACGAACGCCCCGGCGAAAACGACCAGGCCACCCTCGACGTCAAGCAGCTCCCCGGCAACCGGATCAAAGTCACCGGCATCGCCCTCTGGAACACGAAGAACGAAAAATACGGCCCCAACATCGGCGAGCTGGAGTTCGAAGCTGATCTGAAAGACGACACCGTCGTCTGGACCGACTCCGACGGCTACCGCATCACCATCCGTTTCTCGCGCAAAGCGCTCGACGTAACGGAGCACGGCGCGGACGGCCACTTCGGGATGAATGTCACCTTCGCGGGGCACTACTCGCGAACGAAGGATTGAACGTCATGGCGACGAAAGCGAAGCCACAACTTCCTGAGGTACGGCATCCCTTTGTCATCGGCCCGAACATCGTGGTGACGAAACGATCTGATGCGCGGGGAGATTAGACCGCTCCGGGCATTTGCGCTGGGCGATACAATCGGTCTCGATGTCCGCGCACATCCAGCTCGATCGTGAATTTGTCGCCGAGTTTTGCCGGCGGCATCACCTGGAGCGGCTGTCGCTCTTCGGATCGGTGCTCACGGATCGGTTCCGGCCAGAAAGCGACGTCGACGTCCTGATCGAATTCGAGCCCGATCAGACCCCCGGACTTTTTGCTTTGGCGCGAATGCAGTTCGAGGTCGAGGCCGTTGTTGTCCTTCGATCGGCCGAGGTGCAGTATTCCTCCGTCTGATCGCGCGCGGCTTGGACACATGCTTGAGGCGGCGCGGAAAATCGCCCGATTCACGAGCCGGCACAGAACAGCGCAGGAACTGCTCACGGATGAAGCCGACTTCTGGAGCGTTGTTCACATGCCGGAAGTCATCGGCGAAGCCGCCGCTCATGTGAGTGCCGAAACGCGCGCGATCCTTCCATTGCCATGGTTGGAGAGCGTGGCTACCCGGAATCGTCTCGCTCACGGGTACTTCGACATCGATGAGGTAGTTGTCTGGCGAACGGCCACCGAAAGACGTACCGCAACTTGCGCAAGTGCTCGAGACATTCTTTGATCGCGAATCAATAGGAGAGGAACCATGCCTACAACCCTCATCAAAAACGGCCGCATCGTTACCGCGGTCGATGACTACAACGCCGACATCCTCATCGACGGCGGGACCATCGTTACGATCGGGAAATCGATCGAGGCCGATGCCGACAAGGTCATCGACGCCAAGGGACGGCTGGTCATCCCCGGCGGGATCGATCCGCATACGCATATGGAGTTGCCGTTTGGCGGCACCGCGGCGTCCGATACGTTCGAGACAGGGACGATTGCGGCGGCGCATGGGGGGACCACCACCATCATCGATTTTGCCGTGCAGGGGAAGGGGCAGTCGCTGAAGCAGGCGGTCGATGCGTGGCACGCCAAGGCGGATGGCAGGACGTCGATCGACTATGGGTTCCATCTCATCTGCACCGATCTGCCGGACGAACGGCTGCCGGAGATGAAGTCGATGATCGATGAGGGGATCTCGAGCTTCAAACTGTTCATGGCGTATCCGGGGGTCTTTCTCGTCGATGACGCCACGATCTTCAAGGCCATGGGGATGGCCGGAGAGAACGGGGGGCTGATCTGCATGCATGCGGAGAACGGCGTGGTCATCGACGCCATCGTCAAGAAGGCGCTGGCCGACGGCAAGACGGCGCCGAAGTATCACGCGCTCACTCGTCCGACGAAGGCAGAGGCCGAGGGGGTGCATCGGGCCATTGCGCTGGCGGAGATGGCTGGGTCGTCGGTGTACATCGTCCACCTCAGTTGCGACGACTCGCTGCAGGAGGTCACACGCGCGAGAGACATGGGCATTAACGCGTATGCGGAGACCTGTCCGCAGTATCTCTTCCTCGACTACAGCGTTTACGAGCAGCCGGGATTCGAGGGCGCGAAGTACGTGATGACGCCGCCCATTCGCGAGAAGTGGAACCAGGAAGCGCTGTGGCGCGGGCTGAAGTTCAACGACCTGCAGGTGGTCTCGACCGATCACTGTCCGTTCTGCATGAAGGAGCAGAAGGAGCTAGGGAAGAACGACTTCTCGAAGATTCCAAACGGCGGTCCGGGCGTCGAAGAACGGATGTCGCTCATCTTCAACGGCGGTGTCGCCCAAGGGCGCATCTCGCTCAACCGTTTCGTCGAGATCACCTCGACCGCCGCGGCCAAAATCTTCGGACTCTTTCCGCGCAAGGGAACGATCGCCGTGGGCAGCGATGCGGACATCGTTATTTTCGATCCGAATGAAGAGAGAACGATCAGCGCAAAGACACATCACATGAACGTCGACTACTCCTGCTACGAGGGGATGACCGTGAAGGGCGTGACGAAGACAGTCTTGTCACGCGGCGAGCTGGTCATCGAAGAGGGTCGATACGTCGGGAAACCGGGCAAAGGTCAGTTCCTCAAACGCGGCTTGGCCTTTTCTCCGCGGTAGCTCCTGGGAACGCGGGCGTCTCGCCCGCCGTCCCGGCAAAATCGTGCAGAACGCCGCGCTCCCAGCTCTGGCTACAATGTCGCGCACATGCAAGACCAACTGATCCAGCACGAAGACGGACGTGTCGAGCTGCGCTCCGACGAGGGCATTCGCAACAGCGCCCTGTACAACCACGACCTCGCTCCCGTGCCGGTGAGCCAACGCAACTGGACCACGTACAACTATGCCGCGCTCTGGATCGCCATGGCGCATTGCATCCCGACGTACATGATGTCGTCGGGACTCATCGGCGCGGGGATGAACTGGTGGCAGGCGCTGCTGACCATCCTCGTCGGCAACACCATCGTGCTGATCCCGATCCTGCTCAACTCGCACGCCGGAACGAAGTACGGCATCCCGTTCCCGGTTTTCGCGCGTGCCAGCTACGGAACGATCGGCTCCAACCTGCCCGCGTTGATGCGCGCCATCGTCGCCTGCGGCTGGTTCGGCATTCAGGCCTGGATCGGCGGCGAGGCGTTGCACACGTTCTTCACCTCGATCCTTCCCACGTGGCCGAAACTCCTCGGCAACTTCGCCGGCCATCCGACCACCGAGTGGATCTCGTTCCTCCTTTTCTGGGGATTGAACATCCTGATCATCTATCGCGGCATGGACCTTCTCCGCCGCTTCGAAAACTGGGCCGCGCCGTTCGTCCTCGTCATGACCGCGCTCCTCCTCGGCTGGGCGGTCTGGCGCGCGCACGGACTCGGCTACCTGCTGCACGAGAAAGGCAAATTCGAGACGTGGACGCAGTTCCGGCCGATCTTCATCCCGTCGCTCACGGCGATGATCGGCTTCTGGGCCACGCTCTCGCTGAACATGCCCGACTTCACGAGATTCGGACGCAGTCAGCGCGAACAGGCCATCGGTCAGACCGTCGCGCTGCCGACGACGATGACGGTCTTCGCCGCGATGGGCGTGATCATCACCTCGGCCGCGCTGGTCATCTATCCGACGATGAGCGTGAATGAGCTTTGGGATCCGCTGAAACTGGTCGCTCAGTTCAAACAGCCGCTGATCGTGGCGATCTCGATGTTCACGGTGGTCATCGCCACGCTCTCCGTCAACATCGCCGCGAACGTCGTCTCGCCCGCGAATGACTTCGCCAACGCGTTTCCGAAATGGATCTCGTTCCGCACCGGCGGCCTGATCACCGGCCTCCTCGCGATCGCCATGCAGCCGTGGCGCCTCCTCGCCGATCCCTCCGGCTACATCTTCACCTGGCTCCTCGGCTACTCCGGCGGACTCGGCTCGATCGGCGGTGTGATGATCGTCGACTACTGGATCGTGCGAAAGAAACAGCTCGCGCTCGGCGATCTCTATCGCACCGACGGCGTCTACCGCTACACCGCCGGCTGGAACTGGCGCGCAGTCTTCGCCACGCTCCTCGGCTGCGTCGCGGCCTGGATCGGACTGATCGTGCCGTCGCTGCGTCCGCTCTACGACTACGCCTGGTTCGTCGGCTTCGGCGTCGCCGCGATCACGCATCTGCTGCTGATGAAAGCCTTCCGTCCGCGCGACCTCGTCGATGCGGAGCCGGCCGTCGCATAAGGATCCCGGTGACGATTTCCAACTTCTTCCGCAAGCTGTTCGGCTTTTTGCTGCCGAAAGCGAAAACCGTCCAGCCGATTTCCGAGCCTGTTACCGTGATCGAGGTGGCAGGTGTCGAGTTGGCGGCGCCCGCGGTTTCCATCGACGTGCCGACGGTCATCGAAGTTGCCGGCGTCGAGATGCCGGCGCCACCTCCGGCCGATCCCGAGCCGCTGCCTGACGCCGACCCCGAACCGATGCCGCAGCCGCAGCAACCCGAGCCCCAGCCGGCGATCGTGGTCGTCGAAGATGAGATAATCCGCGCCCAACCCAAATCGGAGAAAAAACGCATGTCCCGAATCGTCAAAGGTGGTTTGATCCAGACATCCCTCGCTTGCGACACTAGCGAATCGCTCGACACTATCCGCGAGGCACAGACCGAGCGCACGCTCAAGTACATCGACCAGGCCGGAGCCGCTGGCGTTCAGGTGCTCTGCATGCAGGAGATCTTCACCGGCCCGTATTTCTGTGCGGAGCAGACCACGCGCTGGTACGACTCCACGGAGAAGATCCCCGACGGTCCGACCACGAAGCTCATGCAGGAGTACGCGAAGAAGTACAGCATGGTCATCGTCGTGCCGCTGTATGAAGTGGAAGAGACCGGCGTCTACTACAACACCGCCGCCGTCATCGACGCCGACGGCAAATACCTCGGCAAGTACCGCAAGAACCACATCCCGCACGTCGCTCCCGGTTTCTGGGAGAAGTTCTACTTCCGTCCCGGCAACCTCGGATACCCGGTCTTCGAGACCGCGTACGCAAAGGTCGGCGTCTACATCTGCTACGACCGCCATTTCCCCGAAGGCGCACGCGAGCTGGGCCTGGCCGGCGCGGAGATCGTGATGAACCCCTCGGCCACCGTGGCCGGACTCTCCGAATATCTCTGGAAGCTCGAGCAGCCGGCGCATGCGGTCGCCAACGGGTACTTTATCGGCGCCATCAATCGCGTCGGCTTCGAAGCGCCCTGGAACATCGGCGAGTTTTACGGTCAGAGCTACTTCTGCGATCCGCGCGGCCAGATGCTCGCCGTCGGTCCTCGCGATCAGGATGCGCTGGTCACCGCCGACCTCGACATGGACAAGATCCGCGAGGTCCGCAACACGTGGCAGTTCTACCGCGACCGCCGTCCGGAAACGTACAACGGAATCGTCAGGCTCTGATTGCACCCGTGCGCGACCACATCCTCCTGAACATCAACGGCCGCGAACATCGCATCAAAGGCGATGTCGCGTTCGAGACGCTCGCGAATTATCTCCGCCAGGAGGTAGCCGCGACCGGCACAAAGATCGTTTGCGAGGAAGGCGATTGCGGCGCGTGCACGGTGCTCACGCGGCGTTCAGTGAACGAAGATTACCGCCCCGTCAACTCATGCATCCTGAATCTGGCGCAGCTCGATGGATCGTCGATCGTGACGGTCGAAGGACTTCGCGAGAACTCACTCCATCCCGTCCAAACAGCGATGGTGAACTGCCACGGCGCCCAATGCGGCTACTGCACGCCGGGATTCGTCGTGGCCATGGCCGGCATGTTCGAAGTCTGCGATCGCGTGAACGAGAAACAGGTCCGCGATGGACTGACCGGAAATCTCTGCCGCTGCACCGGCTACGAGCCGATCATCAAAGCCGCGCTGGCCGTCGATGGATCCGCGTCGGAGAAGATGCGCGATCGCTATCCCGAGATCCCCGATGCGCACGACTCCGTCACCATCGGCAGTTTCTGCGCGCCCGCCACGCTCGACGAAGCGATCGCCTTCAAGCGCGATCATCCCGGCTGCACGATCGTGCAGGGCGGTACCGACGTCGGCGTCTGGGTCAACAAGCGCAATTACGCCGCGCCGGCGATGCTGTCGCTGGCAAAGATCGCGTCGCTGAACGAGCTGCGCGAAGAAGACGGCGCGATCGTCGCCGGCGCGAACACGAGCCTCGCTGATTTCGAGACCTTCATCGCCGATCACATCCCCGAGCTCGCAAAGATTCTGGCCATCTTCGGCTCGCCGCAGATCAAAAACGCCGGAACGCTCATCGGCAACATTGCCAACGGCTCTCCGATCGGCGACACGCTGCCGTACCTCTTCGTCGCCGGCGCCGTGCTCGAGCTGAACGGCGGCGCCCGCACCGTCCCCATCGACCGCTTCTACCTCGGCTACCGCAAATTCGATCTGCAGCCGGACGAGATCATCACCCGCGTCCGCATCGGCATCGTCCGCGACACGCTCAAGCTTTACAAGGTGTCGCGCCGCAAAGACCTCGACATCTCCGCCTTCACTGCCGCCATCCGCCTGGCGATGACCGGCGACCGCATCGAGCGCGCGGCAATCGCGTACGGCGGCGTCGCCCCGACCGTCATCCGCCTTCCGCGCACCGAGGCGTTTCTCGCGGGCAAGTCGGCAACGCTGGACACCTTCGAACACGCCGGCCGCATCGTCCGCGACGAGATTAAGCCGATCGGCGACGTCCGCGGCTCCGCTGACTATCGTCTCCAACTCGCCGAAAACATCATGGCCAAGTTCTGGTACGAGACGTTCGGCGAGAAGTCCGCACGCAACTTCGCGCACGCGTAGCGGACGCCTATCAGTCCAACTCAAACAGGTCGTTGGCTCGTACCTGCTCGTGAAGCATCTATGCCATCGGAGACGATCCTGCTTCGCACCCTCGGCGCGAGAATCCGGGCCATGCGGAAGGAGCGCGGTTTTTCGCAGGAACGGTTGGCTGAACTCTCACGCATTCACGAGAATCACGTGCGACGGATTGAGGCCGGCACCGCGAACCCGAGCTACGTTGTACTCCACCGCATTGCTCGCGCGCTCAAGGTCGCGTTGCCTGAGCTGGTGGCGTAGTTCAGCACAGCAGATACATCACCGGCGTCTCGAGCTTCGCGCAGGAATGACCACACCTGATCGAGGGCGGGACGCCAGACTTCCCGTACCCGACCGACCGGAACCTCTCGCCCGACTGCCGCCAGCAGCCTCGGCGAAACCACTTCGACCTGAACATGTGGACGCATCTCTTAAAACCTCCCGTCAGAACTGCGGCAGCGGACGACGCTCCATCGCCGAACGGATGAGCGTCACGGCGTAGGCGTGGTCGACGCTCGCCGGTGTAGTGAACTCCATTTCACCACGCCAGTTCTCCGGCGCCTCGGGATGGACCCCGGTGAGGATGATCCATCCGTTTCCATATTGCCCTTGCACTACTGCGGGCGCCCCATCGGGGTACTTGCCAACAACCGCACCCCACCCGGAGAGTTGAGGACCATCCTCCCAATACTGATCGAGCGTCGGCGTTCCCGCACCCGAGATCAGCACTGCCGTCTTGCGGACCCCACGCGCCTCGGCAGAGTAGAAGCCGAACTGCACGCCGGAGGTCAGGTTCAGACCGTTGTAGGGCGAGCGTCCGGCAAAAAACGCTCCACCGCAGATGCCGAGGTAGCTCACACCGTGCTGTACCGCGTCGCGAAGTTTCGTCGACGTCTCCTTCTTGAGACCAGTCCCGATGCGAGTGAAGTCCCCGCCGGGAACGAGGACGAGTCGATGGGCACGCAGCCGCGACGCGCTCATGTCGTCCAGCTGCGTCGAGCTCACGGTCGAGTAGGAGATCCGGCTCTCTGTCAGGAGCGTCTCGATCGCCGCGACGTCGTTGGGAGAACTGCCTGTTCCATTGAACAGGAGGACGGGAGGCACGCGGCCGGATGTCAGTGGGACAGCAGAACCGCCCGGCCGATCACAACGGGACAGGTTGAGGACGAAGAAGCCGAGGATAAAGAGGCGGCGCATACGCAGGGAATCTCTATCTTCAGATTTGCTCTGAGCTTCCTACACGCGTCCGGCCTCGGGCATCCCTCGCGCGGCGATCCGAAACAGCAGTGCCGATCCGACAAACAGCAGGACGAAAAGCGCATTGCCAGCAAAACCGCGCGTTACTGCCGGTGCCCAGGACGTGATGTGCGGATTCCGAATCAGCGCAATTGTCAGGACCAGCGCTTGCGCGAATGCTGTAGCGAACAAGGCGCGTGTCATGCCGTGTGGCCGGAAGCGCGCGATGGCGGCGCCGATGATTCCGACCAGGGGCACGCTGAAATAGATCATGGCGGCAGGATTGACATCGGCCATTTGAACGAAGTTCCCCCAGAGGAGGACCAGCGCCGTCACCAGCGCGACGCCGACGGCAGTTCGGTACGCGATCGTGTCCATCTTCCTGGTAACCAACTCATACGCCAGCCCGAAGCCGAAGACGATGATCCCGATGCGAACGAAGCCGAGAGGTTCCCAGTTCCGTCCGTCGACGAAATGGTTCCCTAAAGAGGCTGCAAGCAGGAAGAGCGCGGTAATCACTGCCGGGGTCTTCCAGAGGCTCCTTCGCCGTTCGCCGCCTGTTCCTCCTGTCACCGTCATTCCGTGCGTGGGTGTGTTCATTTGTCCCCTCTCAAGCGTTTACTTTACGTCATCAAGTAATTTATGACGCGGTAGGCCGCCTGTCAAGCCCATTCACGTCTGTCACCTCCGAGCGTCCGGCGCGATACAGCAGCGCGCAGATCGCGATGACGACGACTCCGACGACGATCGCGGGCCAGCCCGTCAGGTACGTGAAGTCCTTCGCGGCGAAGTGAATGCTGGTCAACGCGCTGCCGAGGGGGGGAAACTTTCCGGATGATCGCCGAGATCAGGCTGCCCGAGGCCATGATGGCCGACTGCTTGTAGCCGAGGATGTAGCCGACCGCGAGCAACGCCGGTGCGATCTCCAGCGCCAGTTCCGCTTTGGCCAGCACCGGCAGATGCACGGCCAGCCCGGACGGAATCAGCACGAATGCACCGATCGCCAGCTTGATCGCAGCGCCCGCGGCCAGTCCGATGAAAATCCAGCGTCCGCCCGAAGCCCAGGTGGTCGTCGCGCGCAGCACCTCGGCGCATGCGGTTCCTTCCGGATACGGCAATTCGCCGGCAGATTTCACGATCAGCAAGCGCCGCAGCGGCACCATCGCGGCGATGCCGAGGAAGCCGCCGAGCAGCGCCAGGATCGCCACCTGCCAGAACGGCGGCGCCATCCCCCACAAAAACAGCGCCGGGATCGTGAAGATCGTGCCGGTGGCCAGCGAGGAGCTGGCAGATCCGATCGTCTGCGAGATGTTCGCTTCGAGGATCATGCCCTCGCGGCGGCGCGGCATCAGCCGGAACAGCGCCCGTGAGCACCGCGATCGGGATCGACGTCGAGACCGTCAGCCCGACTTTCAGTCCGAGGTACGCGTTCGCCGCGCCGAAGAGGATGCCGAAGAAGATGCCCGCGATGACCGCGCGCGTGGTGAATTCGATGACCGATTCGTCTCGTGCCGGCGCAATGCTCATGGGCAAGCGTGGCGTGCCCGGCCGCGCATGTCAACGCGCCGCCGCTATACTTTCTCTCCCATGTCCTCGGTCGGAAAAAACATCCCCCACGATTCGGCAGCCGGTCACGTCAGCGGCGAGTCGGTTTACATCGACGACATGGCGCCGCTGCGCGGCGAGTTGATCGTCGATTTCGTCTGGTCGCCGGTCGCGCACGGGCGGATTCGCGCGATCGATTTCCGCGACGCCGCGTCGTTCGCGCAGCTCTTCACGTACCGCGATCTGCAGCACAACCTTTTCGGCGCGATCATCCAGGACGAATTCCTGCTGGCCGAGGAGGTCGTGTCGTTCATCGGTCATCCGATCGTCGTCATTGCGGCGGAGTCGCGTGCGCTGATTCGCAAGGCGAAAGCGGCGATCAAGCTCGACATCGAAGAGCTGGAGCCGGTCTTCACGATCGACGAAGCGAAGCGGCGCGGACTCTTCATCGGGAAGACGATGACCATCAAGCGCGGCGACGTCGATCCTGTTTTCAAATCCGCGAAGAACATCCTGGAAGGGACGTTCATCAACGGCGGGCAGGATCACTTCTACCTCGAGTCGCAGGCGGCACTGGCGGTGCCGGGCGAGTTCGATCAACTCACCGTTCATTCATCGACGCAGAATCCTTCCGAGGTCCAGGACGTGATCGCTCACCTGCTCGGACTGCCGATCAACAAGGTCACCGTCGTCACCAAGCGCATGGGCGGCGGCTTCGGCGGCAAGGAGTGTCAGGCCACGCATCCGGCCGCGATCGCCGCGCTCGTCGCGCACAAACTCAAGCGGCCCGCGCGCATCGCCTACAACAAAGACGACGACATGTGCGTCACCGGCGGCCGGCATCCGTTCCAGAACGACTACAAGGTTGCGTTCGACGACGATGGAGTGATCACCGCCGCGCAGATCGATTTCTTCTCCGACGGCGGCGCGTTCGCCGATCTTTCGACGTCCGTCTTGGGACGCGCGCTCACGCACGCCGACAACGCCTACTTCCTGCCGAACGCACTGATCCGTGGCACGGTGTGCCGCACGAATCTGCCGCCCAACACCGCCTTCCGCGGCTTCGGCGGCCCGCAGGGAATCGCCACGATCGAGAACATCCTCGAAGAGATCGCGGTGCTGCTGAAGATCGATCCTCTCGAAATCCGCCGCCGCAATTGCTACGGGATCGACGATCGCAACCTCACGCCGTACGGGCAGGTGGTCCGCAACAATCATCTTCCGCGGCTGTTCGATGAAATCGCGGAACGCGGCGAATACGCTTCACGCGTAGCTGAAGTCGCGCAGTTCAATGCGACGTCGCGCACGCATCTTCGCGGCATCGCATGCACCGCCGTGAAGTTCGGGATCTCGTTCAACACGAAGTTTCTCAATCAGGCCAACGCGCTCGTCAACGTCTACCTCGACGGCTCCGTGCAGGTTTCGACTGGCGCGACCGAGATGGGCCAGGGCGTGAACACGAAAATCCGCCAGATCGTGGCGGACGAATTCGGGATCGACGCCGAACGCGTGCTGCTGATGCCGACGTCCACCGAGAAAAACAACAACACCTCGGCCACGGCCGCCTCGAGTGGCGCAGACCTCAATGGCAGCGCTGCCGCCGACGCATGCCGCAAAATTCGCGCGCGCATGGCCGGCGTGGCCGCGGAGTACTTCGAACGCGTCGGTTGCGGCGAAGCATCGGTCGACGAAATCATTTTCGAAAACGGCGAAGTCTTCGATCGCCGCTCTGCCGATCAGCGCGTTCCCTTCGCCGCGCTCGTGAAGATGTGTCACCTCGAACGCGTCTCCGTCGGCGAGCGCGGCTTCTATTCGACGCAGGGTCTCGACTGGGACGTCGACAAAGGCTGCGGCGCGCCGTTCCTCTACTTCACGCAGGGCGTCGCGATCTCGGAAGTCGAGATCGACCGTTTCACCGGCATGATGCGTGTCCGCCGAAGCGATCTGCTGATGGACATCGGCAAGCCGATCAATCCTGGCATCGACCGCGGCCAGATCACCGGCGCGTTCATCCAGGGCATGGGCTGGCTGACGAACGAGGAACTGCGCCGCGATGCAAAGGGCAACGTGCTCTCGCACTCGCCGACGACGTACAAGATCCCGAACATTCAGGATGTGCCGCCGGTCTTCAACGTCGATTGGATCGACGCCGAAAACCCGCTCAACATTCGCTCCAGCAAAGCCGTCGGCGAGCCGCCGCTGGTCCTCGCGATCTCGGTCTGGATGGCGGTCAAGAACGCGCTGTCGTTCCTGACGAGCGAACTCCCGAAACTGCACGCCCCCGCGACCGGCGAAGAAATCCTGATGCGGATGACGTCGTATCGCCACGCGCAACGCGGCAGCGACGCGCGCGAAGTCGCTGCGCCGCAGCTGTCATCCTGAACCGCCGCAGGACGGTCGAAGGACCCCCAACCTGCTAACCCGATTGGGCGGTGGTATTCGCAAGAGGCAAGCTGGGGGGTCCTTCGCCGCGCTACGCCGGCTCAGGATGACAAATCCAGCCACGCTTCGATTGCTTCGATCGCGCGATCGTTTCGGAAGTTGTACCAGGCGCGTTCCAGAGTGCGGTCGCCCGACAAGGCGTGGCGAAAGGATTCGGTTCCGCTGCTGCGCGCCAGGGCGTCGCGCGATGGCGATGCATCGAGTGATGCGATGAACGCGCGGCGATCGTCGGCATCCGCATTCGCATTCCGCGATGGGATGCTGCGGTAGCGCGGCGGTGCGTATGCGGCCGATTCGGACATGCGCACGTCGACGATCTCGCCGTCCGACGTATCGAGAAAATGGGCGAGTTGTCCCGAGTCGTCGAGGTACGCGACGGTCAGCCCTTCCATATCGATCGCAAACGCTCGTGTCTTCGTTGGCGCAGCAGCAGGGACAGGCGCCGCCGCGCTCCACGACGCGTTGCGCGTCAGGAACTCCTTCTCGCTCTCCTCGCGGCGGCGTTGCCAGCCGCGGATACCGAGCCGGATCTTCTGCATGAGAGTGGGCATCGCCGCGGATGATATCTTCGCCGGGCCATGAGCCAGGAGCGGCTCGAAGCGAGTCTGGACATCGACCTGCGATCGGCGCGCGAGATCGTGCGGATCATTCAGGAGCAGGACGCGCTCGTCGCCGGCGCTGTTGCTGCCGAATCCGATCGCATCGCGCACGCGATCGATCAGATCGCCGATCGGATGTCGCACGGAGGCCGGCTCTTCTACGCCGGCGCCGGAACGAGCGGACGCATCGCCATGCTCGACGCTTCCGAATTGCCGCCGACGTATGGCATCGATCCGTCGGTCGTGCGCGTGCTGATGGCCGGCGGTGAGCGCGCGTTTCTGCATGCGGTCGAAGGCGCCGAGGATGATGAAGAAGCTGCGATCACCGCGGTGAATGCCGAGGTCAGGGCGGAGGATGCGGTGGTCGGGATTGCAGCGTCGGGAACGACGCCCTACACGGTCGCTGCGATTCGGCGCGCGAACATGCTCGGCGCGCTCACGGTCGCGGTCACGTCGCGCGCGAATTCGCCGCTGGCAAGCGAAGCGGACATCGTCATCGCGCCGCAGACTGGGGCCGAGGTCATCATGGGATCGTCGCGGATGAAGAGCGGGACCGCGCAGAAGCTCGTCCTCAACACGCTCTCGACCGGCGTCATGATCCGCCTCGGGCGCGTCTACTCCAACCTCATGATCGACATGCCCGCGACCAACGAAAAACTGCGGAATCGCGCCGTGCAAATGGTCGAACTGGCGGCGGGCGTGCAACGTCCTGTTGCCGTGCAGGCCATTCGCGAGGCGGACGGAAACGTGAAACTTGCAGCAGTCATCGCGCGGAAAAAGATGACCGCGGACGATGCTCGCGCAGTGCTCGACGCCCACAACGGAAATCTGCGCGAGGTGCTCGAAACGTGAATCGCGTCGAGCGCCTCATCGAGATCGCGCGGAAAAAGAAACGCGTCGTCATCGGCCTCATGTCCGGCACCTCGGTCGATGCCATCGACGCCGTGCTCGTGCGCATCGAAGGCAATGCACGCGACGGCGCCCGCATCGAGAAGCTGCGCTTCGGCAGCTTCGGCTTCCCGCAGGAGATCCAGACGCGCATCAAGCTGCTCTTCGAACGCGAGCGCGACCGCAAGCTCACTGATCCGGTCACCGGCGAGCATCCCGCGCCGTGGACCATCGAGGAGATCTGCCATCTCGATTTTGTCCTCGGCGAGCTGTTCGCACAGGCGGCGAATCATTTGATCGCCGACGCCGGAATGAAGAACGACGACATCGATCTCATCGCCGCTGCCGGCCAGACCATCTGGCATCGTCCGCGTCCGACGGCCGAGCCATCGACCGCCGATTTGCCGTGGCTCGACGAGCCGATCACGACGCGCTCCACGCTCGCGATCGGTCAGGCTGCCGTCATCGCCGAGCGCACCGGCATCATCACCATGGGCGACCTGCGCGTGCGCGACGTCGCCGCCGGCGGACACGGCGCGCCGCTCGTCGCGTATTTTGATTGGGGCCAGCTTCGTCATCCGAAACTCGCACGTGCGATGCAGAACATCGGCGGCATCGCCAACGTCACGTTCATTCCGCCGAACGCCGCGCTCGACGAGGTGGTCGCGTTCGACACCGGGCCCGGCAACATGGTCATCGATTCGCTGATGTATCTCGTCACGAAGGGCGCGGAAACATTCGACCGCGATGGCGAACGAGCGTCGCGCGGCACCGTTCGCGACGACGTGCTGGAATGGTGCATGTCCGATCCGTACTTTCAGCTCAAGCCGCCGAAGACGACGGGACGCGAACGATTCGGACGTCAGTTCGCGGCGCGCATGGCGGAGCGTTTTCAAGACGTCGCGCCCGACGATCTCATCGCCACCGCGACTGCGTTCACCGCGGAAAGTATCGCGCACGCGTATCGCGAATTCATCGGAAGCCACGTCGACGAGATGATCGTGGCCGGCGGCGGCGCGAGAAATCCGGCGTTGCTGCGGATGCTGCGCGAACGGCTGCCGGACACGGAGATCAAGGTCTACGAGTTTCTCCAGGAAAAAGAAGCGATGGCGATGGCGCTCATCGCGAGCGACTCGATCTCCGGCCTCGACACCAACGTCGCCTCGGTGACCGGTGGAAACTCCACCATCCTCGGCAAGATCTGTTTATGAGCGACCGCACTATTTTCGGCCGCGCCTTTGTCGGCGGCGAGCTGCGCGAAGGAACGCTGATCCGCATCGATGACGGACGGATCACCGACGTGCGCGACGCAGCGTATCCGCCGATCGGCAGCGACGCCTTCGACGGCGTGATCGTGCCTGGCTTCATCGACGTCCACGTTCACGGTGGCAATGGCGCCGATTTCATGGACGCGACCGATGACGCGGTCTCGCGTGTGCGTCGCTTTCACGCCACCGAGGGGACGACGGCGATGGCGGCGACGACGCTGTCGGCGTCGCGGCAGGATCTGCATGACGCGGTGACGACGATCGCGCGCGCGCCGCGGCTCGACGATGGATCGGAGATTTGCGGCATCCATCTCGAAGGTCCGTACATCAATGTTGCGCGCGCGGGCGCGCAGGATGTTGCGTCGATCCGTCCGGCCGAGATTCATGAGCTCGCGGCGCTGCTGGCCGAGGGGCCGCACCTTCGCTGGATGATGACCGTGGCGCCGGAGATCGAAGGAGCGCGCGCGCTCATCGAGCATTTTCGCGACCGCATCCTTTTCTCGATCGGCCACACCGCGGGCGACTACGCCGATTGCGTTGCCGCGCTCACGTGGGGAGCGTCGCACTTCACACATCTCTTCAACGCCATGACCGGATTGGAGCATCGCAAGCCTGGCGCGGTGGGCGCTGCGCTCACGTCGGTCGATGCGACGGTCGAGCTGATCGCGGACGGCATTCACGTGCATCCCGCGGTTCTGCGCATCGCCGCGTTGGCGATGCCGCACCGCATCGCGCTGATCACCGACGCCGTTCGCGCGTGCGGGATGCCGGATGGAAATTACAAACTCTACGATCACGACATCACCGTCGCCGACGGTGCTGCGCGACTCGCCGACGGCACGCTCGCCGGCAGCGTGCTCACGATGCGTTGCGCCGTGCAGAACATGGTCGAACTGGCCGGCTTGCCGCTGGACCTCGTGCTTCCGCTCGCGACAGAAGTTCCTGCGCGCATTCTCAACGTCGCCGCTCGCAAGGGAAAACTCGCGCCCGGTTACGACGCCGACATCGTCGTCCTCAGCGACCGCTTCGAGATTGCGGCAACGTACTTGCGAGGCGAGCGGTTGTGAATTGGGAACCGCTCGCTGATTACGATGCACTCTCCGTCCGTGCCGCGGACATTTTCCTGACCGCGATCCGCCGCAATCCGCGCATCGTCCTCGGACTGCCAACCGGACGCACGCCGGTAAAAATGTACGAACGCGTCGTGGCGGCGTGCAGCCGCGAGTACCACTGCTTCCGCGACGTCGTCACGTTCAATCTCGACGAATACGTCGGCATCGAGTCGACGCATCCCGGCAGCTACTGCACATTCATGAACGAACATCTCTTCAGTCATGTGGACATGGAGAAATCGAATGCGCACATACCGAACGGAATGGCACCGGATCCTGACGCCGAATGCGCGCGCTACGAACGCGAGATCGCTGCCGCCGGCGGACTCGATCTCACCTTCCTCGGCCTCGGCAGCAATGGCCACATCGGATTCAACGAGCCCGGCACGCCGTTCGACTCGCGCACGCGCGTCGTCGCGCTGACGGAATCGACGCGCGCCGCCAACGCGCCGCTCTTTCCCGACGGCAACGTTCCGACGCACGCCATCACCATGGGCATCGGCACGATCCTAGAGTCGAAGTCGATCGTCCTCCTCGCCAGCGGCGACAAAAAACGCGCCGCGATCGAACGCCTTCGCAGCGGCGAGATCACCGAGGACTTTCCCGCCAGCGCCTTGTGGAGACATCGCGACGTGACGGTTTTAACCGCGTAGCCGCACTGATGTTTTTCACGCGGAGACGCGGAGGCGCGGAGGGAGGTTTTGACTTTCTCCGCGCTCTCCGCCCGTCCGCGACCTCCGCGTGAACCGTTCCCGCTGTCAACGAATCGTTGCGCGGGCGTGCCGCGAACTATCATTCCCCCGGCCGTCTGGCCCGCACTTAGCAGGACGTTGGCGGCCTCTACGTAATGACGATCGAACCGGCAGCCGAGGAGCACCCGCACCGCTCCGCGCGGGAGAGGCAGAGGCGCGGCCCGATGTGGGGCTGCCTCAAGTGGATGGGCTGCTCCACCATCGGCTTTTTGGGTCTGCTCGCGCTGATCGTTATCGGCGGCTGGTGGTACCTCGGATCGTCGAGTTTCGCCGGACTCGTTCGGCTGCGCATCGAGAAGACGCTCGAAGCGCGGCTTGGCCGCAATGTCGATATCGAATCGGTGCAGATCGAAGGCGGACGCCAGAGCCGCATAATCATCAATGGTCTGCGTATCGCCAACTCGCCCGGCGCGGTGCATCCGTATTTCGCGACCGCGAAGCAGGTCATCGTCAGCGGCGGCGTCGACTCGTTCTGGGGCCGCAAGATTCGGGTCGGACGGATCGATCTCGTCGAGCCGCACCTTTACTTCGAGGTCTATCCGGTCGGCGCGAAGCTCACGCACAACTTTCCGCATTGGAACTCCGGACCGCCCTCGCGTTACGCGATTTATCACCTCGACCTCGGCAATCTCTACGTGCAGCGCGGTGCGTTCGAACTGCTCGATCGCCGCCACACGATCACCGCGGCCGCGAACGACATCACGTCGACGATCAACGTACTTTCGACCGAGGATTTGTACTCCGGAGTTCTGAGCAGTCCGCAGTTCACGTTGAACATTCAGGACTACGTGCCGATCCGCGCCGCGCTGCGGACGCAATTCCGATTCACGCCCGACAACCTCGCGCTGCAGTCGGTCGCGCTCGAAGGCGGCAACGACCTTCGCGTATTTGCGAACGGCAGCGTCGCGCCGCTGAGCGAGGGCGCGTACAACCTCCACATCACCTCGCAGATCGGACTCAATCGCGTCCGCGAGATTTTCAAAGTCAACAAAGTGCTCGACGGGATCATCGATCTCGACGGCACGTTGAAAGGCAAAGGCGGCACGATGACGCTGGCCGGCGGCTGGCTGTCGCCGAAGATCAGCGCCGACGCCTACGACCTCACCAACGTGCACGGCACGATGAACGTCACCGGCGATCGCGCCATCGTCGACGTGCAAAAGGCCACGTACGGCGGCGGAAACATCGCCGCGCACTACACGCTGCCGGCGTACTCCGAGCCGTATCCGATGAGCGTCGATCTTCGCTACAACGGCGTCTCGCTCGAAAAATTGTTCAGCGACTGGGGCATCAAAGAGACCGGCCTGCGCGGCGGCGCGACGGGACATCTCGCGTATCACTGGGAGAAGGATCGCGTGCTCGCCGGCGCCGGCGAAGGAACCGCCACGCTCGCGAAAAACGCTACCGCGTTTTCGCATGCAACGTATCCGATTCCGCTCGGCGGTTCGGCCGACTTCGCGCTCGATAACGGCACCGTCACGTTCCGCAAAGCGCAACTGGTCACCGACGCGTCCACGATCGACTTCTCCGGCAAGTTCCGCATCGAAGACGCCTGGACCGACCTGCTGCTGAAGATCCACAGCAGCGACTTCGCGGAGCTCGACAGGATCGGCTACAACTTTGCGCACTCCGCCGGCAAGAACACGTACACGCTGCTCGGCCTCGGCGGCAGCGGCGACATCACCGGCAACGTTCGCGGCAGGATCAAAGCGCCGGAAGTCGTCGCCCGCATCACCGGCAGCGCGACGAAGTACAACAACATCCTTCTCGGCGACTCCGAGATCGACCTTCGCTACGACGGCGGCAAGAGTCAGCTCACGTTCGAGAAGGCAACGTTCCGTGACGGAGCGGGACGGCTGGCGATGACCGGCACGATCACGTTCCCCGACCGCGGACCGTCGCCGCAATTCGATCTCGCCATCGACGCGCTCAACTACGACGTCGGCCGCGCGATGCAGGTCGTCAATCTCAAGCTCGCGGTCAAAGGCATCGGCACCGGCAAGCTCGTCGTCACCGGCACGCCGGACGAAGGCAAAGTCACTTTCGCCAATCTGCTCGTGCATCAGGCCAAAGGCGATCTGCGTCTGAATGGAACCGTGGCGTGGTTGCCGGGCAAGGGCAACACATCGTTCGACCTCGACATCAACACGAAGTCGTTTCCGGTCGCCGACATCATTACTTTCCTCGACCTCGGCACGGTGCCGGTGAGCGGCGACGTCAGCGGACATCTCCACATCAGCGGACCGAAGTCGAAGCTCGAAGGCGCCGGGGCCATCACGATTGCCAACGGCTCGATCTACGGCGAGCCGGTCACGAGCGCGAAGGCGGACATCACCTTCACGCAAGGTGCGATGAAGGCGACGAACGTCACCGTCGTCGCGCCGGCCGGAACGATCACCGGCGAAGCGCAGGTCGATTTCGGCACGAACCAGTTCTCGTACACGATCAAATCGTCGTCGATCGATCTCTCGAAGTTGAAAGTGCTCTCCTCGCTGGCCGGTCTCCTCGGCGGCAACATCACGCTCAGCTCCACCGGCGCGGGCACGCTGACGCAGCCGGAGCTCGTGCTCGAAGCGACGCTCAACCAGGCGACATTGAAGGGATTGAACCTTCCGCCCGACGCGCCGCCGCCAACGATCTACATCGCCATTCGCAACGGGCAGCTCATCGTGAAGGGATCAGCAGCCGGCGTCCTCACGATCGACGGCAACGGCAGCGTCGCCACCGACGGCACGCTTTCCGGACTCGTGCAAATCAAAGTGAGCGATATCGCCAAAGCGTTGGCCATGTCGCCGAAGACCGCTTCGCTGCCCGCTGCCGGCAGTCTCACCGCGAATTTGCAGCTCGGTGGAAAGCTCACCTCGATCGAGACCTTGCGCATCGACGCCACGTTCCCCGAGTTCAACGTGCGCATCTCCGATCACGCGTTCGCTCCCGCGCGGCCGATGCACGTCAGCCTGCGCGATGGCCGCATCGTCTTCGATGATTTCCAGCTCGCCCTCGGACAGAACGCCGCGACCACATTCACGATCGGCGGATACGCGGAGCTCGCCGGCGCGAAGCGGCTCAACCTCGATCTGAAGGGCGCGCTCGAAGCCGCGCTGCTGCAACTCTTCGTCACCGACTTGCGCGCCGACGGCCAGATCGCCATCGCCGGCGGCTTGACCGGCACACTCGACGCGCCACGCTTCACCGGCAGCGCCGAATTTCAGAACGCCTCGGTGCGCGCACCCGGCTTTCCGCAGGTGATCGACAACATCACCGGCACGATCATCTTCCGCGGCGACCGCATCGACATCGACTCCGTTCACGCGCGGCTCGGCGGCGGCCAGATCGTTCTCGGCGGTTCCGTTGCGATGGACGGCATGACGCCGAAGAGCGTCCGCGTCACGCTGCAGGGCACCGAGGTAAACATCCGCTACTTCGAGGGATTGTCGATGGAGGGCAACTTCTCGCTGCTGCTCAGCGGCGATCTCGATCGCTCCATCCTCACCGGCGACGTCACCGTCAATCGCGCGCTCTACTTCCGCGACATCGACATCGGCTCGGCTTTGCTCAACGCCGTGCTTTCGCGGCGCGGTGTCACGCCGGTGGTCAGCGCGTCGTGGCAGGACCACGTCGCGTTGCGGCTGCATCTCAACAGCGACAACACGCTCGCCGTGCGCAACAACATCGCCGACTTCACCGGCAGCGCTG
The DNA here is from genome assembly GCA_049586115.1 of Thermoanaerobaculia bacterium. Taxonomy (GTDB): domain Bacteria; phylum Acidobacteriota; class Thermoanaerobaculia; order Gp7-AA8; family Gp7-AA8; genus JADGNZ01. Next base: position 22,782 of record JBAVBF010000133.1, read on the forward strand.
ACCTCGAAGTCAGCGGCACGCTCGGCAGTCCGGTCATCCTCGGTCTGGTCACGCTCAACGAAGGCGGCAAGATCAAGTTCCAGGACATCGACTACCGCATCGTGCGCGGTTCGATCAACTTCCAGAATCCATTCCGCATCGATCCGTTCTTCGACATCGCGCTCGAAGCGCGCGTGAGCGGCGGGATCTCCGAGCTCGAATCGGGGCCGATCGATGTGACGGTGGCGCTGACCGGCACGCTCGATCGATTGACGCCGTCGATCACCAGCGATCCGCCCGCCAGCGACATCACGCTCTTCTCGCTCCTCGGCTTCGGCGCCCTGACGCGAAACACGAATACGAACACGCCGGTGAACGCGACCAACGCCGGCCGCTCGCTGCTGTTCCAGTCGTTGAGCCGATTGCTCAACTCGAGTGCACTTTCGTTCATCGACTCGTTCGCCATCTCCACCGATACCGGCGATCTCGACAAGACCGGCGACCCCGGCACCAAGGTCTCGTTCGAAAAGCAGCTCTCGAACGCCTTTCGCATCCTCGTCATCTACAACACGCGCGACTCGCACAGCCGGGTGACGCTGGAGTGGCAAGTCACGCCAGATTGGGTGCTGCAGTTCACGCGCGACCAGCTCTCGAACGAGTACGACGTCGAGGCGCGTTTCCGCCGCCGCTACGACGGACATTGGGCGTGGGGCACGCGCGGCCGCAATCCGATGGAGCTCGTGACGACGTTGAACGAATCGACGGCCGTTCCCGTTCCGCCGCCGATCACGATCGCAACGACCACCGTCGCCGCACCGACCGGCGCGATCGTCACCAGCGTCGGATTCCGCGCCGACTCCGGCGTCGACACGTCGTCGTTCAATCAGCTCGTCGCCGTGAAAGTCGGCGAACCGCTGTCGCTTCGCAATGTGCAGGCGTCGGTGAAGAGCCTCTTCGCAACGGGCAACTTCCGCGACATCCGCGTCGATTCGACGCCATCAGGAAACGGCACCGCGGTGGTCTTCGCGCTCTACACGAATTTCCGGATCTCTTCGATCGACTTCGAAAACCTGAGCGGCGCCGATCGCGACCGCGCCATTCGCACGCTCACGTTCCATACCGGCGACATTCTCTCGCTCAACGCCGTCGACCACGGCGCCCTCGCCGTGCAGGACATGCTGCGGCACTCCGGTTACCTCGACGCGACCGTCGATCCGGAGACGTCATTCGTCCGCGCGCAGAGCCGCGCCGCGATCATCTTCCACGTCACGCGCGGAGCGCAGGCCATCGTCAGCACCGTCACCATCGAAGGCAACACCGCGCCGTTCACGACGCAGCAAATCATCGCGCAGATGAAGCACGGGCCGGGCAAAGCGTTCGACATCGATGAAGCGCGGCTCGACGAATCGCGCATTCGCCAATGGCTGCTGCATCAGGATTATCGGAAGGCCACCGTCCGCTACGTCAACGACACGTACGACGCTGCCACGCACACGGCCGCGTTGCACTACGCCGTCACGACCGGGCCGCTCGTCAAAGTGGAGGTGACCGGCGTCTCGGCCCGCTCGCTGCGCGGCATTCTTCCGTTCCGCCGCAACCAGCCGTACAGCGAAGACGCGATCGACCGCGCCGCTGCCGCCATCGTCACGAACCTGCAGCAGCGCGGCTTCTACAACGCGACTGTCGATACGGAGGGCTCGCTGCAGGGCAACGTGTGGACGTCGACGTTCCACGTCAATCCCGGCCCGCAGTTCCATCTCGAAGCGGTCACGTTCACCGGCAACGACAAGATCTCCGACAAAACGCTGAAGGGCGTCGTGGCCACGTCGCCGAGCGGAGGCATCAAGGGACTGCTCGCCACGATTCTTCGCCGTCCGCAAGGCGTCACGCGGGAACAGATCGCCGCCGACCGCACCACGCTCGAGTCGTACTACCGCCTGCACGGATTCCTCACCGCCACCGTGGCCACGCCGGTCGTCAATACGAATGCGTCGACGGGCGCCATGACCATCGACTTTCCGGTAATCGAGGGGCCGCAGACGATGGTGGCGTCGGTAACGATCGAAGGAAACGAGCAGGTTGCGGCGAAGGATCTGCCGAAGCCAACCTTGAAAGTAGGCGACGCGCTGAATCCGACGCTCGAGCGTGATGACGTCATCGCGCTGCAGACGTACTACTCCGATCGCGGCAACGCCGAGGTTCAGGTGCATGTACGCGAAGAGGTCACTGCCGACAAAAAGACGGCGAACGTCGTCTACACGATCGCCGAAGGTCCGAAGATCGCGCTCGGCAACGTCATCGTGCGCGGCAACACATACACGCAGACGAACGTCGTGGCGCGCACGGCGGCGCTCGAAAAAGGGCAGCCGTTCAGCTACACGTCGATCCTCGAAGCGCAGCAGCGGCTGTATCGCCTCGGCATTTTCCAGCGCGTCGACATCCAACCCGCGCAAGCCGAAACCGGCGTGGCCACGCGCGACGTCACCATCTCGATCGCCGAAGGGAAAGACCTTACCGTTGGCGGTGCCCTCGGTGGCACGGCTCCGCTCACATCCAACACGGGCGTCAACCGCATCTCGCCGCTCGCCTCCGCATCGATCGCGCATCGCAACCTATTCGGTACCGGCCGTTACCTCGGGCTGGAGCTGATCTACGCGCGGCAAAATCGGCAGGACGTCTTCCTCACGTACCGCGAGCCGTTCATCGGCAGGTTCGATCTGCCCATACAGGTGACGGCATTCCAGAGCGACGACTTCCGCCCGCACACGCACATCGTGCAGCGCGGCGGATTCATCGAGGCAACGAGAATTGCGCGCTACCAGACGCGCTGGTCGCTACGCTACGAATACCGTGTCGCCACGTGCAAGGTCAACAAGGACCATCCGGAAGGCGATCTCTGCTCACTTGCGCAGACCGTGCTGCTGCCGGGACTCGATCGCAATGCTACAAACCTTGCGATCTCCAGCCTCACGCCGACATTCTTCTGGGATAAGCGCGACGATCCGATCAATCCGCATCGCGGCTTCTTCACCACTGCTTCGGTCGAGTACGCGTTCCGGCTGATCGCCGCGAACGCGCGCTTCCTGAAGGAGTTCACGCAGACGTCTTGGTACTTGCCGGTCAGCGACCGCAGCACGTTCGCAGTGTCAGGCCGCGTCGGCCTGATCCAGGACCTCGGCATCGGCACGACGATCGATCCCCAAACTGGCGAGTTGATTCCGACGAGCGGCGTGCCGCTGTCGGAGCGCTTCACTTCCGGAGGCGATACATCCCACCGCGCCTATCCGCTCGATCTCCTCGGCACCGCCTGTCCGACCCAGAAGTCGATCGATGAAGGCTGCCATCCGACGCTGATCGACATCCTCGATTCGAACGGACACCATACTTCCGCGCCGCTCGGCGGACGCTCACTTTTCATCGTCAACGCCGAGTACCGCTTCCCAGTCGCCGGCCCGATTGGCGCGCAACTGTTCGTAGATGCCGGCAACACCTTCGCGAATACCGTTCGCTTCGGCGACCTCAAATACGGCGTCGGCACCGGCTTGCGTTACCTCTCACCAGTAGGCCCTGTGCGATTCGACGTCGGCTACAAACTCAACCGCCAGATCCTGCGCTACGACGACCAGGGGAAGGCGGTTTACGAGCGGCCGTACGCGTACTTCATCACGCTCGGCTACGCGTTCTAGACGCGCGCCTTGCGCACTTCGTCGATCACGCGCGCGAGCACCTCATCCGCGGCGCCGAGTTGCTTCGCGCGATCTTTGCGGAAGCTCCATTCGATCTGTCCGTTTGCGAGGCTCTTCGCGCCGATGCCGATGCGCAACGGGAAGCCGATCAGATCGGCGTCCTTGAACTTCACGCCGGGACGTTCGTCGCGATCGTCGAGGATGGCGTCGATGCCGGCGTCGCGCAGCTGGCGATAGATGTCGTCCGCCGCGGCGCGCACGTTGTCTTCCTTACCGATCTGCGTGACCACCACTTCAAACGGCGCGATCGGCATCGGCCAGATGATGCCGTCGTCGTCGTGGCTCTGTTCGACCGCCGCCGCGACCGTGCGGCCGATGCCGAGGCCGTAGCAGCCCATGATCATCGGCTCGCGCGCGCCCTTCTCATCGAGGAACGTGCAGTTCATGGCCGCGGAGTACTTCGTGCCGAGCTTGAAGACGTGGCCGACTTCGATGCCGCGATGGATTTCAAGCGGAGTCGAGCAACGGGGACACGGATCGCCCGCGAAGACCGTCGTGAAATCGCCGTACTCCGGCTCCGGAAAATCGCGGCCGGGATTCGCGCCCGTGTAATGCGTATCGGTCTTGTTCGCGCCGACAACCCAGTTGGATACGCCCTTCAGCGACACATCCGCGAGCACGCGCGGTGCCTTCGTGCCGACCGGACCGCAGTAGCCGATCGGACCGCCGGTGGACGATTCGAAACGCGCGTCCGGCATCATCTCCAGGAACTCGGCGCTGAGGTAATTCTTGATCTTGATCTCGTTGCCTTCGCGGTCGCCGCGGACGAGCACCATCACGCAGCCTTTGTTCGTGTCGAAGACGAGCGTCTTCACCAGCTGCGAAGTCGGCTTGCCGAGGAACTTGCCGACGTCGTCGATCGACTGCGTGCCGGGGGTATGAATCGGAGCGAGCTCCTCGATCGTTCCCGAGGCTGGCTCGTCGAAGAACTTCGACGTCGCCTTCTCCACGTTTGCGCCATAGCTGCAGTTCGGACACGAAACCACCGCGTCTTCGCCCGACTGCGCGAGCACCATGAACTCGTGCGACGCCGAGCCGCCGATGTTGCCGGTATCGGCATCGACGGCGACATGATCGAGCCCGCAACGGTTGAAGATCGCGCCGTACGCGACGCGCATTTTTTCGTAGATCTCATCGAGCGATTCGCGATCGGCGTGGAACGAATACGCATCCTTCATCACGAACTCGCGTCCGCGCATGAGGCCGAAACGGGGACGGACTTCGTCGCGAAACTTCGTCTGAATCTGGTAAAGATTTACCGGCAGCGAACGATACGAGTTGATCGCGTCGCGCACCGTGTCGGTGATGACTTCCTCGGCCGTCGGCGCGTAGCAGAACTCGCGGCCGTGGCGGTCTTTGACGCGCAGCAGTTCCTTGCCGTACACCTGCCAGCGCTTCGATTCGATCCACAGCTCGGACGGCTGGATGGTCGGCATCGTCAGCTCGATCGCGCCGGCGCG
>JBAVBF010000134.1:0-3199 GCA_049586115.1 Thermoanaerobaculia bacterium
CCCAACGCGAGATCGTCGACGAGCAGATGATGATTGTTCTCGACCGCGTTGACGATGCGCAGCAGACCGGCGCGCGAGACGAGGTCGACGAAGCGCTCGACGAACCCTTCGATCTTGTTGCTGTCGCCGATCGCGTAGATGACGGCCAGGCTCTCCGCCGGCGCGAGATCGTGCGCGGGCGCCATCGTCCGTGTGAACGTGATCCGCGGCGGATTGGCAAACGCGGCGACGGCGCAGGACAGCAGCACCGCGCCAAAGAAAAATCGCGATTTCATGATGGGGTCCCGATTTTACTCAACGCGAGAACTACGCACCACCCACGTTGCCGGATGTGAAAAATCGCCCGGGATAGAATGCCGCCCGAATGCGTCTCAACGTGACGAGTGAGATCGGCAGGCTCAAGAGCGTGCTGGTCCACCTGCCGGGGCGGGAGATCGACGTGATGATCCCGCCGATGATGAATCAACTTCTTTTCGACGACATTCTTTATGGGCAGGTCGCGCGTGAGGAGCATCGCCGCTTCCAGCAGCTCATCCGATTCATCGCGCCGGACATTTACGACATCCAGGATCTGCTCGAGGAAGTGCTCGACGATGAAGAGCTGCGGCGGCAAATCATCCGCGACATGGCCCGGCGGAAGATTTTCGGCCGCAAGCTGGCCGCGGAACTTCTCGAACGGCCGCCGGCGATTCTCGCGCAGACGCTGATCGGCGGTATCCCGCACGAACGCGACGGCAAAGGCGAGCTGCCGACGTTCGATCTCCTCCCGGTGCCGAATTACTTTTTCATGCGCGATCCGCAGGTCGTCATTGGCGACGGCGTCGTCATCTGCGGCATGGCCACGGCGGCGCGCCGGCGCGAATCGCTGCTGTCGAAGTACGTCTTTCGCTATCACCCGCTGTTCCGCGACTCCGGCTGTTGGACCGATTTCATGGAGTCGGACGATGAGCCGCACCGCCGCACGCCGACGATCGAAGGCGGCGACATCCTCGTGCCGTCGCGAGACTTGCTCCTCGTCGGCGTCACCGAACGGACGAATCGCGCCGGCGTGCGGCAACTCGCGACGTCGCTGCGCGAAGCGAGCAGTCCCGTGAAAACCATCATCGTCGTCGAACTGCCGCGGCAACGCTCGTTCATGCATCTCGATACCGTCTTCACCTTCACCAGCCGCAACGAATGCCTGATCTATCCGCCCGTGATTCTTCCCGGCGGCAGCCAGGCGGCGAGCGTGACTACGATCGACCTGACGAAGAAGGGCATCTCCTACGCGCCGCAAAAGTCGCTCCTCGGCGCGCTGAAGAAACGCGGATTCGATCTAGAGCCGATCTACTGCGGCGGCCGCACTGCCGTCGATCAGCAACGCGAACAGTGGACCGATGGCGCGAACGCATTCACGCTCGCGCCGGGCATCGTTCTTCTTTACGAGCGCAACGTGCGCACGGCCGAGGAGCTGGCCGCGCACGGCTACCACATCGTCTACGAGGACGATCTCCTCCTCGGCCGCACGGAGCTCGAAACGTGGACGGACACGAAGTACGCGATTCAGATGGCCGGCCACGAGTTGTCGCGCGCCCGCGGCGGCCCGCGTTGTATGACGATGCCGCTGGAACGCGAGGAGTTGTAGCGTGGCCGGTGATCGCAAACTCGCCGTCGTCGCGTTCGGCGGCAATGCGCTCCTCCGTCCCGAGGATCGCGGCACGCAGGAAGAACAGATTGCGCGCGCCAAACAGGCCGCGCGTTGGCTCGCCGAGATCGTCCGCCACGGCTACAAGCTGATCGTCGTCCACGGCAACGGCCCGCAAGTCGGCAACATCCTCGTGCAGGCGGAAGAGGCGTCGACGAAGATTCCGCCGCAATCGCTCGATGTCTGTGTCGCGCAGACCGAAGGTTCGATGGGCTTTCTCCTGCAGCAGGCCCTTCGCAATCGACTGGACAGCATCGGACTCGCCGGCGACGTCGCGACGATTTTGACCGAGGTCGAAGTCGATCCTGTCGATCCCGCGTTCAAACGTCCGACGAAACCGATCGGACCTTACTTCACGCGCTACCGCGCCGAGTCTCTCGAACGCGACCTCGGCTGGACGATGCGCGAAGAAGCCGGCCGCGGCTGGCGCCATGTTGTCCCGTCACCACGCCCGCTGCGGATCCTGAACCTCGAGACGATCGTGCACATGCTCGACAGCGCCGCGATCGTGATCGCCGCCGGCGGCGGAGGCATCCCGGTCGTTCGCGGGCGCGACGGCCAGTGGCGCGGAGTCGAAGCGGTCATCGACAAAGATTTTTCATCATCACTCCTCGCCTCGGAGCTGCGAGCCGAGATGTACGTCGTCCTCACCGGCGTCGCAAAAGTGGCGATCGATTTCGAAAAGCCAACGCAGCGAACCGTCGACAAACTCACCGTCGCCGAAGCCCAGCGGTATCTCGCGGACGGCCAGTTCCCCGCCGGCTCGATGGGACCAAAGATCGAAGCCGCCATCCAGTTCGTAAACCGCAGCGGCGGCCAGGTCCTCATCACCGATGTCGAACACCTGCGCGACTCGCTGGCCGGGCGGGAGGGGACGGTGATCGTCGCGTAGTTACTCGTCGCGCGGTTCGGGCGCGCGACCTTCGGCGATGAGTTGCCGAAGAGCGTTATTGACCAATTCGGACGACCAGTAGTGCCGGGCAACATCCTCGTCGATGGTCATGCGGATGATGGTCTTTCCCGGCTGGTAGTACTTTCCTCGTACGCCGCCTTTGAAGTCGTATTCGGGCTGCATATCGTCTGTATCGTTAATGATGTCGGTGTTTTCTTTCATATATCGTCTTTTTTCGCGCCGTGTTGCGCGTCGCGCACTGATGATACGAATGCGGTCTCCACGCTCGGCAAACGTGACGACCAGCGTATCCCCGAATAATGTCTCGCCGATGATGACGTAGCGGTCTTCTGCCTCCGAGTGGAGACGATCACGGATCGTTATCTGAAGCGGGTCCTCGAATATCTGCTCGGCGATGTGAAACGGGATGCCGTGTTTCTTCTCATTTTGCGCGGCTTTCCAATCGTCCTATTCGAATCGGTCGGTAATCACCGTTCCCGAGGATACCTCGGTGTTCCTTAGTTCAATACCCGTCAAGATTGGCTACACTGGGCCCATCCGTGAGGGTCAAATTCATCTACAACCCAGCGGCCGGGCGCGGCCGCGCGGCGCGTCATCATGCC
>JBAVBF010000135.1:0-1895 GCA_049586115.1 Thermoanaerobaculia bacterium
GGCAGCGGCGGCCGAGGCGACCAGCCCGACTGTGCAGATCAACGCTCGGAGGGTTGGCATAATCATGTGCGCCTCTTCCATGTTTGCTCGTCGCGCGACTGATGGATTACCGCGACGATCAGTACGACGGACGCATCAACAATATAGAAGATCGAGTAGGGAAACCTGCGAAGTAGCGCGCGCGAACGTTCTTGTGCACTGCTGGATACAGCTGCGGATGATCGAGAATGCCCGCGTAAACCCGTTCAATCTCCGATTCGAGTCGCGCCGGCAAATTCAGTGAGACGTCGCCCAGCCATTTCACTGCCTCGCGAATATCCGCGGCCGCCCGGCGCGAAACGACAAGCTGCGGCGTCACTTGCGACCGAAAAGTTCTGCCTTGATCTCCGCCCATGGACGCGCCGTCGAGGGCTCGGCGTAGTACTCAGCCAAGCGCCGATCAAGTTCTTCGCGAAGATCATCGTCGATCGGTACAACGTCGGGAACTTCAACAAGGCTGTCCCAGATTGCTTCGACAAGCTGGAGGCGCTCGGCCGGAGGCAACGTCAGTAGCTCAGAGAAGTCTGTCACGCGCAAATCCTGGCAAAGCCGTAGCTAATGCGCCGCGACCGGGGCATCGAGCCGGCGGTAGCGCACCGTTTCCGGGAGGCAACTCTTGTGCTCGATGTGGTGGAGGTATTCGGCGCGGAACTTTTTGACCGAGGAGATGACGGGGCCGATCGCGGCGTCGCCGAGGGCGCAGAGGGACTTGCCGCCGATGTTGTCGGACATCGAAAGCAGCAGATCGGCGTCCTGCTGGCGGCCTTCGCCGCGTTCGATGCGGTCGAGGACCGATTCGAGCCAGTTCGTGCCTTCGCGGCAGGGAGTGCATTGTCCGCACGACTCATGGGCGAAGAATTTCGAGAGGCGCCAGACCGCGTCGACGATGCAGACGGAATCGTCGAGGACGATGATGCCGGCGGAGCCGAGCATCGAGCCGGCTTTCATGACGGCGTCGAAATTGAGAGGAAGATCGATCTCGTCAGGCAGGAGCATTGGCGCCGAGGCGCCGCCGGGGATCACGGCTTTGAGCTTGCGGTCACCGAGGATTCCGCCGCAGTGATCGTAGATGAGCTCTTTGAGATTGATGCCCATCGGGAACTCATAGACGCCCGGTTTTCTTACGCAGCCCGAGACGCAATAGAGTTTCGGGCCGGTATTTTTCGGGCTGCCGAATGATTTGAACCAATCGGCGCCCTTGTTGACGATCAGCGGAACGCAGGCCAGCGTCTCGACATTGTTGACGACCGTCGGTCCGCCGAAAACGCCGATGACGGCGGGGAAGGGCGGCTTGACGCGCGGTTGTCCGCGATGGCCTTCGACCGATTCGATCAATCCCGTTTCTTCGCCGCAGATGTAGGCGCCGGCGCCGCGGGCGACGGTGATGTCGAAGTCGAAGCCGCTGCCGAGAATGTTCTTGCCCAGGAAGCCTTTGGCGCGCGCTTCGTCGAGCGCTTTGTCGAGAACGGTCGCTCCGTAATAGAACTCGCCTCGTATGTAGATGTACGACATCGGATTGGAGCCGATGGCGTAGCCGGCGATGATCATCCCTTCAATGAGAAGGTGAGGATCTTTCTCCATGATCACGCGGTCTTTGAAGGTGCCTGGCTCGGATTCGTCGGCATTGCAGAGCAGCCATGTCGGTTTGGGTGCGTTCTTGGGAACGAAACTCCATTTCATCCCCGTAGGAAATCCTGCGCCGCCTCGGCCGCGCATCTCGGAATCCTTGACGAGTTGCGTGACCTCTTCCGGTTTCATCTTGAGCGCGGTTTCGATCGCTTTGTAGCCGCCGCCGTCGATGTAGACGTCGATCGACGTCGAATTCGGCTTGTCGATGTTCGCGGTGAGGACTTTGA
>JBAVBF010000136.1:0-2893 GCA_049586115.1 Thermoanaerobaculia bacterium
TGGTAACCGGGGAGGGCGGCGGAAAGCACGATGCAAGCATAAGGAGGTCCTTCGACCGTCCTACGCCGCTCCGTGCTTCGCACTACGCCTCCGGCGGCTCAGGATGACAGGTTTACTTTGCTCCGAACGCTGCCGCCACCCAGTACATCAGTCCGCCCATCGACGCGGCCATCGGAATGGTCAGGATCCAGGCCCAGACGATGCGGCCGGCGATGCCCCAGCGGACCGCGGAGAGGCGGCGCGTCGCGCCGACGCCGACGATTGCGCCGGTAATGGTGTGCGTCGTCGAGACAGGGATGCCGAACGAGCTCGCCAGGAACAGCGTGATCGCGCCCGCGGTCTCGGCCGCGAAGCCGCCAACGGGCTGCAACTTCGTGATCTTCGAGCCCATCGTGTGGATGATTCGCCAGCCGCCCGAGAGCGTGCCGAGGCCGATGGCGGTGTGAGCGATGAGGATGACCCAGATCGGAATCGAGAACGTCTTGATGTAGCCGGCGGTGAAGAGGACGCCGGCGATGATGCCCATCGTCTTCTGCGCGTCGTTCGTTCCGTGTCCGAGCGAATAGAACGCGGCCGACACGAGCTGCGCTTTGCGGAAGACGCGGTCGACGCGCGCGGGCGATGACCGGCGGAAAAGCCAATACGTGATCGAGGTAATGACCAGACCCAGCACCAGCCCGATCATCGGCGCGAGGATGATGAAAATCAGTGTCTTCGACCAGCCGCTCGGCTCGATCACGCTGAACGACATCGAGCGCGCCACCGCCGCGCCCGCGTACCCGCCGATGAGCGCGTGCGAGGAACTGGTTGGCAGGCCGAAGTACCAGGTGATGAGGTCCCAGATGATCGCGCCCATCAAGCCGCCGAAAATCACGCCGAAGGTGACGGAGTGGATGTCGATCATCCCCTTGCCGATCGTCTTCGCCACCGCCGTTCCGAACCCGAACGCCGCGACGAAATTGAAGAACGCGGCCCAGATCACGGCCTGCCCCGGCGAGAGCACGCGCGTGGAGACGATCGTGGCGATCGAGTTTGCGGCGTCGTGGAAGCCGTTGATGTAGTCGAATACCAACGCGACGCCGATCAGACCGGCCACGATGAAAAAGAGGTGACTCGGCATCAGCTGTGTTTCACGACGACGTTCTCGAGCAGGTTCGCGACGTCCTCGCAGCGGTCGGTCGCGTCCTCGAGCAGGTCGAGGATCTCTTTCCACTTCATCACCGCGATCGGATCGCGCTCGTCGTCGAAGAGCTGCCCAACGGCTTTCTGGTGCACGCGGTCGGCTTCGTTCTCAAGGCGGTTGATCTCGACGGCACATTCCAGGACGCCGCTGTGTTTCTCAAGTGCCACGCACGCGTCGCGGACCACGCTGGCCGAGGCCGAGATGATCTTGGCCAGCTCGCGAGCGCCGAAGCGGACGCGGTCGATCTTGTACAGCGGCACAAGCGCGGCGGCATTGTCGATCGCGTCCATCACATCGTCGAGCGTGCGCGCCAGCGAATGAATGTCTTCGCGGTCGATCGGCGTCACGAACGTCTTGTTCAGCCGCTGAATGATCTCGTGGGTGAGGAAGTCGCACTTGTGCTCGACTTCCTTGATCTCGTGCGCTTTGTCGGCGATGGGAGGATCGGTGGCGAACATCTCTTCGAGCAGCCGCGCGCCGGCCTTGAGCTGGTCAGCCATGGCGATGAAGTCGGCGTAAAACGTCTCTTCACGGGGCAAAAGGCGAAAGCGCACGGCGGGACCTCCTCGAAAGCGCGCGGATTGTATCGGAAGCCGGCTGCAGCGCTACGGCAACGGCAGCCGGATCGTGAACGTCGCCCCCTGTCCTTCTTCGCTGACCACGGCGATCGAACCGTTGTGCGCCTCGACAATTGCCTTGGCGATGTAGAGGCCGAGCCCGAGACCTCCGTAGTAGCGGCTGGAAACGTTGCGGGCGCGGTGGAAACGCTCGAAGAGTTTCGGGATCTCGTCGGTCGGAATGCCGATGCCGTGATCGATGACGGCAGTCAGCATGTGATTGCCGTCGATCTGCGTGACGATGTCGATGTCGGTGCCGTCGGCCGAATACTTGATCGCGTTCGAGATGAGGTTGTCGACCACCTGCCGCATGCGGTCGGGATCGACGTGCAGCGTCTTCTCCGGCACGTCGGCAGAGCAGCGGATCGTGCGCGCCGGGTTCTGGACGCGAAACGCGGTCGCGCGGCGTTCGATGAACTCGCGCCACGAGATCGGCTGGCGATCGATCTGCAGCCGGTTGGTCTCGATGCGGGAAACATCGAGCAGCTCGGAGATCAGCCCCATCATCCGGTCGACCTCCCCCAGCACCGCGGTCAGATACGTTCCGCGCTCCTCGGGGGGAAGATCGTTGATGGTCTGCGCCAGAAGCTGCGTGTAACCCTTGATCGTCGTCAGCGGAGTGCGCAGCTCGTGCGAGGCGACGGAGAGGAACTCGTCCTTCTTCCGGTCGAGCTCCTGCAGCGCGGTGATGTCGCGGATGACGAGGACGGCGCCGACGATGCCGTTGCTCTCGATCGGCGCGACGGCGATGGAAAGGTCGAGATCCTTGCCGGTGATGAAGTGCCGTCCGATGGCCAGGTAGTCGGGCACGGTCATCCCGCGCAGCGCGCGCGCATGCGGCAGATCGTCGGACGGAATCGGACGTCCGTCCGGATAGCGCAGCTTCAACGTTGCGAACGATCCATGCTCGACCGCCTCTGTGCGCGATCCGAATCCGAACAGCGTGATGGCGGCCTCGTTGACGGAAATGACCTGCCCGCCGACGTCATAGACCCAGAGGCCGTCCGTCATCGAGCTCAGGATCGAGTCGAGGCGCGCCGAACGCTCGGCCATCGCCTGCGCCAGGTCTTCGATCTCGCGCCGCGCATTGACC
>JBAVBF010000137.1:0-9385 GCA_049586115.1 Thermoanaerobaculia bacterium
CGGCTCGCTGGCTGGACCGCCGCCGGCTCGGCGGCAGTTGATTGGATGCATAAACTGCCAGCGAGCCGCTGGCGGTCCAGCCGTCGAGCCGACGGCGCTACGTTCTCACATCACCCCGGCTGCGCGACCGGCACTTCGACAACCGGCGGTGCCGGCTCCGGCTCGGGCAGCGGTTTCGATTCGCGGCCGGAGCGTTCCGTCGTCTTCTGGTCGGCGGCGTTGCGATCGAGCAGCGCGATCTTCAGAACCTCTTCGACGTGCTCGACGAAGTAGAACTGCATGTCGCGCTTGATCGGCTCGGGGACGTCGATCAGGTCGCGTTCATTCAGCTTCGGCATGATCACGGTGGTGATCTTCGCGGCGCGCGCGGCCAGCACCTTCTCTTTCAGGCCGCCGATCGGCAGCACGTCGCCGCGCAGCGTTACTTCGCCGGTCATGGCCACGTTCCGTTTCACCGGACGGCCGGTGATCATCGAGATGATCGCGCTGGTCATGGTGATACCGGCGGACGGCCCGTCTTTCGGGATCGCGCCGGCGGGGACGTGGATGTGGATGTCATGCGTTTCGAAGTAATCGGGCGGGATGTTCTGCTCGTCGGCGTGCGCACGCGCATACGTGAGTGCCGCCTGCGCCGACTCTTTCATCACATCGCCGAGCTGGCCGGTAAGGACGAGTTTTCCTTTGCCCTTCACTGCCAGCGCTTCGATGAAGAGGATGTCGCCGCCCACCGCCGTCCAAGCCAGGCCGGTCGCAACACCCACCTGATCGCGCTCCAGCAACTCCTCGGCGAAATGCTTCATCGGTCCGAGATACTTCTCGACCGTGCTGTCCGTGATGCGGTAGCTCTCCTGCTGATTGCCGCCCGCCACCTGCACCGCGATCTTGCGGCAGATCGTGCCGATCTCGCGCTCCAGATTGCGCAGGCCGGCTTCCTTCGTGTAGCCGGTGATGACGCGCGTGATCCCGGAATCGGTCCAGGTCACCGGCGTCTCCTTGATCCCGTTCTCCTCCATCTGTTTCGGGATGAGGTGCTGCTTGGCGATGGCCAGCTTTTCCTCGTCCGTGTAGCCGGAAAGGCGGATCACTTCCATGCGGTCGAGGAAAGCCGGCTGGATCGTGTCGAGCACGTTCGCCGTGACCACGAACATCACGTTCGAGAGGTCGTACGGAACGCCGAGGTAATGATCGCGGAAGGAGAAATTCTGCTCGGGGTCGAGGACCTCGAGCAGCGCCGACGACGGATCGCCGCGATAGTCGGCGCCGATCTTGTCGACCTCGTCGAGCATGAAGACAGGATTCGACGTCGCGGCCTGATTGATGCCTTGGATGATGCGGCCGGGGAGCGCGCCGACGTAGGTGCGGCGATGTCCGCGGATTTCCGCCTCGTCGCGCACGCCGCCGAGGGAGATGCGGACGAACTTGCGGTCGAGAGCGCGCGCGATGGAGCGCCCAAGGGAGGTTTTGCCGACGCCGGGAGGTCCGACGAAACAGAGGATCGGGCCTTTCATCTTCTGGCCGCGCAGTTTGCGGACGGCGAGGTATTCGAGGATGCGTTCCTTGATTTTTTCGAGATCGTAGTGATCCTCGTCGAGGATCTTGCGGGCGCGTTCGAGGTCGTGGTTGTCGGCCGACATCACGCCCCACGGCAGGCCGGTCATCCAGTCGAGATAGGTGCGGATGATCGAAGTTTCGGCGGAGTCGGGATGCGAGCGCTCGAGCCGCTTGATCTGTTTTTCGACCTCTTCCTTCGCCTCAGCCGGGATCTGCTTTTCGTCGATCTTCTTTCGATAATTTTCAACATCCTCGGCGACGTCTTCCCCTTCGCCGAGCTCCGACTGGATCGCTTTCAGTTGCTGTCGCAGAAAGTACTCGCGCTGCGACTTGTTCATTTCGCCCTGCGCGGCCGAGGAGATCTCCTGCTGCATTGTGAGCAGGTTGATCTCGCGCGAAAGGAGGTCATTGACGCGCTTGAGCCGCTCGACCGGATCCATCGTTTCGAGGATCTGCTGCGCTTCTTCGAGCTTGAGGTCGAGGTTGGAGGCGGCGAGGTCAGTGAGCCGCGCAGGATCGTCGAGATTTGCAGCGATCACCATGACCTCGGGACTGATGTTCTTGCCGAGGCCGACCGCACGGTCGAGGTTCTGTTTGACGGCGCGGATCAGCGCTTCGGTCTCGAGACCCTTTTCCTTGGAAGTCGTCTCTTCGATGCGCGTGATCTTGGCTTTGAAAAAGGGCGCGGTCTGGATGAAGTAGTCGATGCGCGCGCGGCTGAGTCCCTGCACGAGAATGCGGATGCGGCCGTCGGGCAGCTTCAGCATCCTCATGATGATGGCGACAGTCCCGACGCGATAAAGATCATCCTCGGCGGGATCCTCGTTCTGAAAATCCTTCTGCGCCGTCAGCATGATCACGCGGTTTTCGGCGAGCGCCTGATCCACCGCGTTGATCGATTTGTCGCGTGAAACCGAGAGCGGAACGATGATGAACGGAAAGATGACCAGGTCCTTCAGCGGCAGCACCGGCAGGACGTCGGGGATCTTGATTGCTTCTTCTTTCGCGGTCTCGTTCGCGTCAGTCATTTCGTCCTCTCACGATTTCGGGGAAAACCATCAGTCTGCCTCTGCAATGAGTGTTCCTTGTGCTAACGCAACTGGTGAAGCTCCTTCACGAACGCATCCACATCCTCGAATCGGCGATACACGGAAGCGAATCGGACGTAGGCGACCGGATCGAGCTCGCGCAACCGTTCGATGACCATGCGGCCGATCGCTTTGCTGGAGATTTCGCGCTCGGTCGTGTCCTGCATGGCCTGTTCGATCGAGTCGGCCAGCCGTTCCAGCTTCTCCTGAGGCACCGGCCGTTTGCGGCAGGCCACCTGCAGACCGCGCATCAATTTGGCGCGATCAAACGGTTCGCGTCGCTCGTCGCGCTTGACGACCTGATACGGAACCTGCTCGATCCGTTCGTAGCTGGTGAAGCGGCGCTCGCACTTGGTGCACTCGCGGCGGCGGCGGATGACGTCCGCCTCACGGCTTTCGCGCGAGTCGACCACACGGTCTTCTGTAGTGCCGCAGAACGGGCAGCGCATTCGGGCCGCCGTATATCACGACTGCGGAGTAGTGTCGCCCGCCACATCGTCAGCAGCATGGGTGAGGTCGCGCCAGCGCAAACCTTCGCGCGCGAAGAGCGCAACGCCAGTCAGCACGACCGGCACCGCGCCGACCAGATGCAGGATCAGCGCGATGGCCACCGAACTGTCGATGTCGAAGCCGTAGAACGACGTAAGCGCCCACTGACAGAGCTTGTGAAAGCCACCCACGCCGCCCGGCGTCGGAATGGCCACGCCGATCGTGGTGACGCCGCTGATGAAAAACGTCGCGTCGTACGGAAGCGGCCGGTGCATCGCAACGAACACCAGCCAGTACTGCGCGGTGAGGCAGAGCCAGACGCCTGCGGTGGCGAAGATGACGGTGAGAAAGTCGCGCGGCCGTTCGGTGATGGCGAGCGTTTTTGCGAAGGCATCGAAGAACTTCATCCACGGCTCGCGAAAACGTTTCGGGAGAATGCGGCCGATGCGCTCGTGCAGCCGCCGGACCGTGCCGCTGAAGAAGTACAGGCCGATGAGAAATCCAATGAGGGCAATCAGCACGATCGTGCATCCGATCGCGCCGCCGTGGACGACGCCGGTGCCATTCGGAAACGCGTTCCAGCGCAGGACGCAGAAGAAGAGAAAGATGCCGAGGATGCTGAAGAGGTCGAGGACGCGCTCGGTGAGCACGGTGCCGAGGGCGGTGGAGAAGCGGACGTTCGTGCGCCGCGCCAGCAACGCCGGTCTCGCTACGTCGCCCGCGCGGATCGGCAGCACGGTCGAGAGCATGTAGCCGGTCGTATTCGCGAAGAACGTCGGATAAAACGCCGGCGGCTCCGGAGACGCGAGCAGCACGCGCCAGCGAATCGTGCGAAACACGAGCGCCATCCAGTTGACCAGAAACGCCGACGCCAGCAAGTAGGGATTGGTCGACGTCATGATGCGCCAGACGTCGTGCAGGTTGCTGTTCCAGAGGAAATAGCCGAGGAAGAAGATCGTCAGCAGCGCGATGAACGTGACCTGGAGAGTGCGGCGCAAAGTTCGGGAAGTTGTACCACGGGGGCGAGTGGGTGTCGGCTCTCGGCTGTCGGGTTGACCGAATCAGCTAATCTATGAATCCGCTCATGCTCAATATCTACACGAATCCCGTTTTCTACCAACACGACACCGGCGCCGGGCATCCAGAGTCGGCGCGGCGGATGGATGCGGCGCTGGCGGGCGTGGAGCGCGCCGGGCTGGCGGATCGCGTCAGCCGCGACACGTCCGATCATCCCGATACCGATCGCATCATCGCCAAGGTACATTCGGCCGATTACGAACGCGCACTGGAGCAGGCTGCGCGCAATGGACTTCGCGATTTCGTGTCGGGCGATAATCCGATGTCATCGCAAACGTTTGCGGCGGCGCGCACTGCGGTCGGCGCGGCGCTGACTGCCGCGGACGAAATGATGAAATCCGACGACAACCGCGCCTTCGTCGTGGCGCGTCCGCCGGGACATCACGCCGAGCGCCTGCAGCCGATGGGCTTCTGTTTCTTCAACACCATCGCCTGCGTGGCCGAGTGGACTTGCGAGCAGCCGGGCATCGAGCGCGTGTTTGTCTTCGATTTCGACGTGCATCACGGCAACGGAACGCAGGCGCTGTTCTGGGATCGCGACGACGTTTTCTACGCGTCGATGCATCGCTTTCCGTTCTATCCCGGCACCGGTGCGACGAATGAAATCGGCGAAGGCAAGGGTCGCGGCTGCACACTGAACATGCCGTTCGAACAGGGCCTCGGCGATGCCGCCTATCTGCGTGGCGTCGAAGACGTCATCGTTCGAGCCATCGACGACTATGCGCCGCAGGCGATCCTGCTGTCGTCGGGATTCGATGCGCATCGCCGCGATCCGCTCGGCGGCATGCGCGTGACCGAGCAGGCGTATGGCGAGATCACACGGCGCATCGTCGAAGCTGCCTCGCGGCACAGCGGCGGACGCGTTCTGTCGCTCCTCGAAGGCGGTTACGACATGGAAGGTCTCGCGGCCAGCGTCGCCGAGCACGTGTCGGCGCTGGCGTAAACTCTGCGGCGGAGGTTTTCCGATGACCGTTGCGCCGCCGCCCCCGCCGCCGCCGACTTCTGGATCATTCACGCCGCCGCAAGGCAGTTACACGCTGCCGCCCGGCGCGCCTCCGCCTCCACCGGCGAAATCGGGCGGCTGCTGGAAAGCGCTCGCCATCGGCTGCAGCATCATCATCGTCCTCGGCCTGGCCGCGCTCGTGGCCCTCTTCGTGTTCGTCTTCAGCGTCATCAAGCGCAGCGACGTCTATCGCGAGGCCTACACGCGCGCCACCAGCGACCCGCGCGTCATCGCCGCCCTCGGCACACCGATCGAGAAGGGCTGGTGGGTCATCGGCAAAGTGAACATCGACAACAACAGCGGCGAGGCCAACATCGACTTTCCGATCTCCGGTCCGAAAGGCAGCGCGCGCGTCCACGCCGCCGCCTCGCACGACAACGACACCTGGAACTATTCATCGCTGGTCGTGCGGCCGGCGGCGGGCGGGGAGATCGACGTCTTGCACCCTTGACGGGCTACCTGCCCGCAGATTCAATCAGGATCACATCCGCGATGTCGCGGTACTTCCCCGCGAAGTGATGGCCGCCCGGCTCGGCGACGATCTTGAACGCGCGCGGATCGAGGACGTGACATAGCGAGTCTTTTTCTTTCGCGCCGAAGATGCACAGCACGTTCTGGCCGCGCAGTTTCTCGACCTCGGGTTTCACGGCGAACTGCGGCTCTTTGTGCGTGTATGCGGCCAGACTCCACGCCGGCGAGTATTTGAAATCGATCGTCGGCTCCAGCCCGAGGAGGGCGATGAGTTGCGTCGAATCGCGGAGGTCGCGCGGGAGACGGCTGGCCATGAACGGCAGGACGTCGGCACCGCGCGAGTAGCCGATCAACAGCACTTTCGATTTGCGCCACTGGATCTTGTAGTAACGAATGACACGTTCCAGCGCGCAGGCCGATTCATCGGGCGAGCGGCGAACGCGGTAGTAATCCGATGCGACGAAACCGACGATGGGGATGCCGGCGGCGCGCAAACGATCGGTGATCTTTTCGTCGATGCGGCGCCAGCCGCCGTCGCCCGTGATCATGACGGCGAAGCGGTCGCTGGAAACGTTTGCACCGAGGGTGACGATCGGGAGGCCGGTAATGTCGGCGCGCGCGGAGCAGCGCTCGTCCGGCACGGCGGCGTGCGCGCGCACGGCGGCAATCAGCAGGATGACGATCAGGCGCTTCACTGGAGGTGCTCGATGATCAGGCGGCCGAGGTTTGCGTAGCCGCCGTCGAAGTGATGCGCACCTTTGAGGATGAGCACGTTCACGCCCGGCTGCGATTTCAGCGCCGGGCAGAGCGAGTCGTGATCGCTCTCGCCGTAGATGCAGAGGATGTGCGCCGGCGCGAGTTTCTCGACCTCCGGTTTCACTGCGATGCCGGCGTTTGCATCGCGCAGCCAGTCGGAGACGTGAAACTCGAATTCGACTTTCGGACTCGGCCCGAGGAGGACGATCGAGCGGATCTTCGTGCGAGTCTCGGCGGGGAGGCGAGCGATCATCGCCGGCAACACGTCCGCGCCGCGCGAGTAGCCGGCCAGGACGACGCGCGACTTGCGCCACTCGGCGAGGTAGCGGCTGATGATCGAATCGAGATCGCGCGCGGCTGCGTCCGGAGTTCGCTTCGTCCAAAAGTACTGCAGCGCGTTGAGGCCGATCACCGGCATGCCGTCGTCCGCGAGAACTTTCGAAATCTCGCGGTCGATGGCTGCCCAGCCGCCATCGCCGGAGACAAAGACGATGAGCGTGTCGGAGTTGCCGCGCGTGGCGGGCACTTCGACCAGCGGCAGCTTCGGCGTGGCGGCGAGAAACAGCAGGAAGAATGCGCTCTTCATTCGGGCAGGTCGGCAGAACAGCGGGAGAAATCTGTCATTCCTCTCTGGAAGGCGAGAGATGTTGAACTACCGCGTCGCCATGCGCACCCGTGGATACAAACTGATTAATCCCACCAGCGCCAACACCCACGGCGCGACGTAGAGCCGCCAGTCGCCGTGCATGATTGCAGCGATGAGGCCGCAGATGCAGCCGGCATCGAGCAGGACCCATCGCACGTTCAGCATCTTCCGCGAGCGAATGATCATCGATGCGATCAATGTCCCGGCAGCGGCGCCGTACAAGCCGATCGTGATTGGGTCGCGCAGTTCATCGCCGAGGGATTTCCCCGGCGTTACGAGGTGGGTCGTCGCCCACGCCACGACGGCGTAGATGAGCGTGCTCATGAGGATGGCGACGTAGTTGATCTGCAGGTTGCGGTCGTAGCGGTTCATGGCAGGTTCGCTCCTCGCATACAGGCAGGAGATTCTGCATGCGAAACGCCATCGTTGCCACCCTCGCCGTTCTCATCGGCGCCGCAGCCAGCGGCCAACTCGTCGCCACCCGTCCGTCGTCGGCACAATTTCTGATTCCCGCCGCCGGCGCGCAGGCGGGCAACGGCGGAACGTTCTTCCGCAGCGACATCACGATCGTGAACTATCGCGCCGCAGACCAGCGCGTTCGACTTCAATGGCTGCCGCAGGACACGAGTGCCGGCAGCGGTCCGGCCGTCGAGATCACGATTGCTGCGTCTTCCGGCATCGCCAGCGAAGACTTCGTCACGAACGTGATGCAGAGGTCGGGACTCGGGGCGATCCTCGTCACCGGCATCGACGCAAACGGATTTTTTGATTCGAACGCGCAGCTCGTCGGCACCTCGCGCATCTGGACGCCGCAGCCGGGAACGTCCGGAACGACGTCGCAATCGCTTCCGTCGATTTCGACCGGCGACATCAGCAGCACCGTTCTCAGCATTCTCGCCGCCCGCCGCGATTCGCGATACCGGACCAATGTCGGCATCGTCAATTTCAGTTCGGACGTCCAGACGTACCAGGTGGTCGTATTCGGATCCTTCGGAAATGAGGTTCGCCAGATCGACGTGCAGCCGCTGTCGATGGCGCTCTTCGCCGTCAACGGCGCCGCCAGCACCACGCCGCTGCAGATTCAGGTGCGCAATGTGACGACCGTTGCGCCGCACTCCGCGTTCGTCGCGTACGCATCCTCGGTCGACAACGTCACCGGCGACGCGTGGACGACGCTCGGCTCGAATCTGCCGGCACCGAATCCGTGACGCGAATCCATTAACCTACTAACCTCATGCCCCGTCTGCTCGCGTTTGCCTTGCTTCTGCTATCCGCCGCCGCGTTTGCCATCGAGCCGCCGCGCGAGAAGGAACGCTGGACGACGCTGACGATCGATGAGCTGACGGTCTACAGCAGCGCGGATGACGCCACCACGCGCAGCGTCGCGTCCGATCTGGTGCGGCTGCGCGGCGCGCTTTCCGTCGTCACGAAGTTGAAGGTCCGTTCGCCGCTGCCGACGCGCGTTTTCATCTTCGGCGACCGGCGGAGCTTCTCGCAATATTGCGAGGCGGCCTTCGGACGCTCCAACAATCTGACCGGACTCTTTCTCTCCGACCGCGACGGTAACCACGTCCTCATCGCCGGCAGCGCCGCGGGCGTCGATCGCGTCGTCTATCACGAGCTCACGCACTACTTTCTCCGCAACACCGTGTCGTCGCAGGTGCCGCTCTGGTTCAACGAGGGACTGGCGGAGTTCTACTCGACGTTCAGCGGATCCAAAGACACGGTCGACGTCGGCCGTCCGGTCGAAGATCACATCGCCTGGCTTCGCACACAGCCGCTCATCCCGCTCAGGGACCTGTTCGCCATCACGCACGATTCGAAGGACTACCACGAAGGAAATCGTCAGGGTGTTTTCTACGCGGAGTCGTGGGCGTTGGTGCACTACCTGATGATCGGCAATCCGGAACGGCGCGACCAACTCGGCACGTACATCGCCCTGATCGCGAGCGGGAAGTCGATCGACGACGCCTTTCGCACGGCCTTTCACGGTTCGTACGACGACCTCGAACGCGAGCTGCGCAGATACATTCGCGCGTTCTCGATGAGTTACATCCGCTACACGATGGCCGATCTGATGACGGTTGCGATTCCTGCGCCGCAACCGCTGCCTCGCGATACGCAACTGATCGCGCTTGCGGAGTTGCTCATGCACGCGAACGCTGCCCATTTCGGCGAGGCGGAGGCGTTCCTCAACGCAGCATTGAAGGCGAATCCGTCGAGCGCCGAGGCATACGCGGAGCTCGGCGTGGCGAAGTCGTGGCAGCGGCAGAATGCAGAGGCCGAGACGAACTTCGACAAAGC
>JBAVBF010000138.1:0-6776 GCA_049586115.1 Thermoanaerobaculia bacterium
GATCAGGCCCGGACCTTAACCGCCGGCGCGCGCCGCCAGGCACGCGAGGAGCGTTTCGCATTCAGTGTCGATCCGATCGGCGACAAGCAGCGCGCCTTCAGCATCCGCATGACCAATCGCGGAGGACGGCCGATCGAAAATCCGACCGTGAAAATCTGGCTTCCGCCGGGCGTGACGCAAGTGGCGCTGGCGGGCGACTTCATCATGAAACGCCGCGCCTCGCTGACTGGCGTCCCCGAAGAAGGCGCGTGCCTGATCTCGCTCCCGTCGCTCACTCGCAACGAAGAGCGGGTGATGAAAATCAAGATTGCGAAATAGGGAGCGGGGAGTAGGAGGTGGGGTGTGGGATCGGACTGCCTGCCCTGCTGTAACGTTGTCTTATCTCCCACTCCCCACTCCCGACTCCCCACCCCCAAAATAATGGCACCTTGAGCTGCACGTCTCTTCGATCGTGATGCGGTGCAGTTGCGGGATCTTCGGCGCGAGCTGGTTCCAGATCCAGATGGCGAGGAGCTCCGAGGTCGGGTTTTCGAGGCCGTCGATTTCGTTGAGGACGTAGTGATCGAGGCGGTCGACGACGGGATCGACGGCGCGTTTCAGATCGGCGAAATCCATCAGCCAGCCGACGGCGGGATCGATCGTGCCGCGCACCGCCACCTCGCCCCGGAACGAATGGCCGTGCATGCGCCGGCACTTGTGTCCCGCGGGTACGTGCGGTAGAAAGTGCGCCGCTTCGAAGCGGAAATCCTTCACCAGTTCAACGACGTCGGACGGCATCGCGGCGATTGTAGCGGCGAGGCACCCCTTTTGCTCAGGCAAGCGCGATATGGCTCGAAACGCAGCAGAGACAGATTCTGAACGTTCCCTCGGCACGATCATCAAGGAACTGACCGAGGACATCACCACGCTTTTCCGTGGCGAGATCGCGCTGCTCAAACTCGAAGTGAAGGACACCGTCGCGAAGCTCGGCGGCGGCATCGGCCTCTTCGCCGGCGCGCTGTTTGTCGGCCTGTTCGGACTGGCCTTCCTGTTCGTGACGATTCTTCTCGTGCTCGTGCGGCTCGGCGTTCCCGCGTGGTTGTCGGCGCTGATCGTGACGGTCGTGCTTCTCGCGACGGCCGGGGTGCTGGCGATGATGGGAAAGAAAAAGTTCGCGGCGGTGGAGTTCGTGCCGTCGAAATCGATCGAGAGCATCAAGACCGACATCGATTCAATCAAGACCGACATCGCGCAGGCGAGGAGCAAATAGATGGACGACGAAAAGCAGCAGCTCGATCAGACCATCGTCAGCGCGCGCGACCGCGTCGGCGACCGCATCGATGAGCTGGACCGCCGGCTGCGCAAGCAACTCGACTTCAAAGCGATGGCCGCGGACCACGCGCCGCAACTCGTCGCCGGCGGCGCCGTCGTCGGCCTGCTGGTCGGCTTCGGCTTTCCCAAGCTCTTCAAGCGCGTCATCCAGATCGGAGTGCCGGCCGCCCTGGTCGCCTACGGCGTGAAAAAGGCGAAAGCGAATCACGACGGCGCGGACGGCGGGTACGACGAGATCTAGGCACAGCGCGCGAAACATCCCGCCCTGTCATCCAGAGCCGCCGAAGGCGCGAGCCGCGAAGCGGCGAGATGCCGAAGGACGGCGAAGGATCTCAAGTTACGTAGGCTGCGTTGAATCCGTTGGAAAGTACGCCAGCTCCGGCCGGGATCGCGCGCTCGTTACACGGGCTCCGGATGGGACTGCGCATCTTGAGTTCCTTCGCCGTCCTGCGCCGGTCCGTCGCTTCGCGACTCCCCGCTTCGGCGGCTCTGGATGACAAACCATCCCGAACCACACCTACCTCGCGGCGAGCTTCTTCGCCGCGTACGGCGATGCGACGATTGCTTCCGCTTTGGCCAGCGTCGCGCTGGTGCCGGGGCGAAGGATCTCGACGACGCCGATGTCGGCGTCCTCGAGCCGCGCGAAGCCGATGCAGAGATTGTTCGGCGGGATCCGATTGTCTGTGTCGATGACGATGGTCGGCTGCGTGTACGCGCCGCCGGCGAGGCAGTACGCGACCGTTCCCGTGCGCCGCGGCACGCCGCTCTCGGAGTGGAAGGGCTGCATTTGCGAACCGACTTTCGGCCCGGTCAGCGTCACGGTCACGCCGTTCTTCTGGCCGAGCATCTGCGTGGCATCGAGCGCGCCGGCCACGACGAAGCGCGCGACCTGGAGCACGGTTTCCGAGGCGTGCTCGCGGTCGAAAGTCGCCATGATGTCGCCGATGTTCGTATGCAGCACCAGAAACTTGCTGTCGAAAAGTGCAGCGGACGTGCGCGTCAGTTGCTCGGCTGTCGGAATGGTCAGCTCCGGATCGTCAAGGCCGAGGAAGATGGACGCCATCGAGTCGGCATTCGCGTTCGTCGGATTGTCGTAGGTGCTGATCAGCGAATATTTGTGCTTGTGCTCGAGCAGCACGCCTTCAGAGCTCTTGAACTCGTCCACGTGCGTCAGGCCCACGCCGGCTGACGGATTCTGCGCTTTCGCCAGGAACACCGTCTTGCCGGTGGTCATGTCGCGCATCTCCAGCGATTTCGCGAACGGATGCAGGTGCACGGCGGCGTAGCGCAGGCGCGTGTCGAATTGCAGGTTCATGAACCAGGTGATGTCGCTGTGGTTGACCTGCTTGCCGGGCGGCACGATCCAGTGGCCGGTCATCTTGCGTCCCTGCGGATCGGTGTAATCGGCGGAGCTGCTCGAAGCCTGCGGCGCGCGCGAGCCGACCAGGCAGCTCATATTCGGATTCATGGTCGCGCCGTCATGCCCAGCCTCGGTCGTCACACTCGCCGTCGACGGCGTCGACATCATCGAATGTGCGAGCGCGAGCGGATTGTCGTCGAGGATCACCATCCCCGAGGCGCCGACGTTGAAGAGCGGCTTGATCGGCGTGGCGAGCTCGCGGGCGCGAACGTAATCGATCGTCACGCGATGGCGCACTTTGATGTTCTGCGGATGCTGGATGTTGAGATTGAGCACCTGCGTGAAGAGCAGCAGCGGCTCGTTCGATGCGAGCGGAAATCCGAAACCGGGGGGAACCTTCGCGGCCAGCATGCCCTGCGACAACGTCATCAACCGCGAGGCCGTCGCGCGGCGGAGGCCGAAGAGCGCCTGATGTTTGGGGCCATCGAGATCGACGTTCACGTGGCACATCAGCTCGGGCAGCTGCGGCGTGGTGCCGTCCGCATCGACCATCTCCGTGCGGATGCCGGTGACCCAGAGCAGCTCCGAGGGCGCATTCGGGTCGCCGAGGTAGATGCGTTCCACGCTCGAAGGCCCTTCCATCGAGTGATAAATCCTGTCGATCGTGTAGACCGGCGAGAGGAACTGTTTCGATTGTTCGGCGGGGGCAGCGACGGCGGACACGGCGGCGAGGATCGCGATCGTGGCGAGCAGGAAGCGGTTCATGTCGATCGAAAGAGTAGCACCTGCGCCGCGCGGATGAGGATCTGGGCGATCGTCGCGCCCGCGGTGTCGAGCAGCACGTCGTGCCACGTGCCGGTGCGCGAGGGGACGAACGATTGATGAAATTCGTCGATCGATGCGATGAACGCGGCGGCCACGATTCCGCCGATCGCCCAGCGCGGACTCCACGACCGCTTCTCCCCGCGCATACCTCGAAACGTCAGCGCGCTGAGGATTCCGTACTCGGTGAGATGTGCACTCTTGCGGATGAAGTAGTTCAGCGTCTCCGCAGTGTGCGGCGCCAGGCGGTAGCCAAAGATCGAGACAGCGATCCGTTGCAGCAGCGTGCCCGTATTCGATCCGGAGAACGTATCGGTGGAAGCGATGAGAATCACCGCGGCCCACACGATCGGCGGAAGCCAGTAGTCGAGTTCGCGCCGCATGGATACGTGCACCTTATAATGCACACCTTCGCATCCACCACCGGAGGCCCTTTCTTGCACGAGTCGAAGTCACGCGTGCGGTTCACTGTTTACCAACCGGGACTTTCGCCGCAGCAACTGACGCTGCCGGCGGAGAACATCACGCTCGGCCGCGCCTCGGATTGCACGATTCCGATCAAGGACCGTTTTCTCTCGCGCCGCCACGCCGAGATTCTCATCGAGCGCGGCACCTGGTTCGTGCGCGACTGCGGCAGCGTGAATGGCACCACGCTCAATGGCGTGAAGCTCGTCGAGACTTCGCTCCTCCATCCCGGCGATCGCATCGGCCTCGGCGACAGCGAGGTGGTTTTCCATTCCGACGAGACGACCTCGCAGTTCATCGCCATCGACACGGACTCGCACGCCACGAATCTGGCCATCTCGGTCGACGACGACGAGAAGGAACGCAGCAGCGAGAAGACGCAGATTCTCTCCACGCTGGCGCTGGAGTTCCTGGCCGATCGTCCGATGGCCGAGCTGTTCGACTTCATCCTCGACCGCGTCGTTTTTCTTTTGCGCCCGACCCGTGCCGCGATTGCGCTCCTCGGCGACGATCGCGTTTCGTTCGCGAATGTGAAGCTGCGCCGGCTCGACGCGACCGAGTCGAACGATCTCGCCATCAGCCGCACGCTGCTGCGCGACGTGGTCGAAGGACGCAAAGTCGTGTCGTACTTCGACACGGAGCAGAACGACAAGTTCGCCCGCGCGCAGTCGATCATCGCGCAACGGATTCGTTCCGCGGTCTGCGCGCCGCTCCTGGTCGCCGACGCGGTCCTCGGCGTTCTCTACATCGACTACACCTCGGCGCGCGGCGTCGTGTCGGAAGATGACGTTCGCCTGCTCGCGCAGATCGCGCGCTTCGCGGCCGTCACGCTCGAGCGCACGCGACTGCGCGAGGAGGCGTTCGCGAAAGCCAAGATCGATGAAGAGCTTCGCACGGCCTACACGATTCAGCGCCGCTTGCTGCCGAATGCGCTGCCGGAGATCGCCGGCTATCGGTTCGCCGGCGCGAACCGCCCCTGCAAAACCGTCAGCGGCGATTACTACGACGTCGTCGTGCGGCCCGACGGGCGCATTTACTTCGTCATCGCCGACGTCAGCGGCAAAGGGATCACCGCGGCGCTGGTGATGTCGAGCGTAGCCACCGCGTTCGCGATTTTCACGCGCCACGATCCGACGCCCGCCGATCTGCTGCGCGACATCAATGAGACGCTGGCGCCGAAAACGTCACCGTCGAAGTTCGTGACGATGGTGGCAGGCGTGCTCGATCCGGCCACGGGTATCGTTTCGTTCGCGAACGCCGGTCACGTCGCGCCGCTGGTGGTGTCGAAGGACGGCGTCGAAGCGATGCACTCGACCGACATCGTGGTCGGCATTCTCCCGAACGCGCAGTACCGCAATCAGTCGCTCACGCTCGCCGCCGGCGATTCGCTCGTCCTCTTCACCGACGGCGTCACCGAGGCCGAGAACATCGCCGAGGAGCAACTCGGACTCGATCCTGTGTGCGAGATGCTGCGCACGATGCACGGCCGCGAAGCGGACGCGATCCTCGACACGATCGACACGCACGTCCACGAGTTCATCGGCGACGTTCCCGCCGGCGATGACGTGACGATGCTGGCGATGACGCGCCTGGCCGCAATGGCTTAAGTCAGCCGCCGCTAAGTCGCGCCCAGGGCGACGAGAAGCTCGTCCAGTTGCGCGAACGTCTCGACCGTCGCATCCGCCGACCCGGTGCCGGCAGCATCGAGAGCTTCCTTCGAGGGATACAGCTCGTGCATGGCGAGTAGCGTTTTGCCATCGTGTTCCTCGAAGGTCACCGTGGTGACGGCACCGTCGTCACTTTCCTCATTCGTCCAGACGAGGCGCGAGTACGGGGTTACTTCGATGTATGTGCCGAAGAACGCCATCGGCTCTGCGGCATCAAACACGAAGCGGTACTTGCCCCCGGCACGAACATCCATTTCGCAGGAAAGCAGAGTCATGCCCATCGACTTCGGCACCCACCACCGCTTGATCAGCTCGGGCGTGGTCCATGCCTCGAATACGATGCGCGCCGGACCGTTGAACGTTCGCGTGACGACGATCTCACGCTCGGACCTCCGTTCCACGGTCGTGCGGTTCTTCAGGGGTGTGGGCTCACTTTCTCTTCTTGCGTCCATTGATCTTCTCCTTCCGTTTCAATTCTTCGACAACGTTGTCCAGCTCTTCGAAGCGTGCGTCCCAGAGCTGGCGGTACCTCTCGATCCATGCCGTCTCTTCTTCCAATCTGTGCAGGCCGAGCTTGCAGGTCCGCACGCGCCCGACCTTCTGCGTGGTGACGAGCCCCGTCTGCTCCAGGACGGCGACATGTTTCTTCATGCCCGTGAGGGTCATGTGGAATCTCTCGGCAAGCTCCGTGATCGAAGCGTCTGCACGCCCGAGCTGCTCCAGGACGCCACGCCGGGTAGCGTCCGAGAGCGCGGCGAACGAGTCGTCGAAGCGGGCCTGCGAATACTGCACCATTCGGTTCAGTATTTAACATACGGATACGCGGCACGCAAGGGGGTAGGCCTTAACGTAAGCGCTGCGCGGCCGGAACGCTGGCGTCTCGCCGGCTGGCCCGGCGGCGTCCTCGCCGCCGAATGGGAGGCTTGCGCAGGTGCTGGGTTACCAGCGGCATTCGAGGGTACGCCGGTTCGGCAGCGGGACGCAGCCGAGCCAGCCGGCGAGGACGCCAGCGCTCCAGCCGCGAGCATCGAAGACTGCTTAGGTTAGGGCCATTGGCCTGTCATCCTGAGCCGCCGCAGGACGGTCGAAGGACCCCCGGCTGCTAGCCCGGTTGGGCGGAGGGAAACGTTGATACCGCCACCCCACACGGG
>JBAVBF010000139.1:0-3674 GCA_049586115.1 Thermoanaerobaculia bacterium
GACCTGGCGTTCGCGACGGACGACACGAACCCGAACGCGCATGCCGCGCTCGCCCAGATCGGCCGCGCTCACAACGCGTGGAGTGATGTGGCCGAGCACTACGCCATCGTCCGCACACGCCGCCACCTCACCGACGACGAAACCGCCGCGTATCTCATCGCCCTCGTCAAAATCGGACACGTCGCGGATGCCATGGGCGTCCGGCGCACCGCGTCGAATGCAGTTCTCGCGAGGCCGGATGTTCGCGACGCGCTGCAAAGCGTCGAACCGAGGCCGGCGCCGCAGCCGGCTGCTCCACAACCGATTGCTGCGCAGCCGGTCGCTCCCCAGCCAATAGTTCCCCAGCCGGTTGCACCTTCGCCGGTGCCACAGCGTCCGGCTCCGCGCGTGACGCCTGCGCCGGTTCCCGCTCCTGTCGTTCCGGCTCCTGTTCCGCAGGAAACCGCGCCAAATGCCGACTCGATCGCCGATCAGATTGCGGCCTCGGAGCAGATGGTGGCGGCGGGCAACATCGTCGGCGCGCGCACGGAGCTTCGCCGAATCGCGCTGCTTCCGAATCTGCAACGCAGCGATCGCCAGTCGCTGGCGCGCGCTCTCAGCCAGACCGCGCTCTACGCCGAATCGTCCGCGCAGTACCGCAAAACGTATCCGCTCAAGGCCGGCGAAGAGACCCACATGTTCTACGAGGCCGTCAATCGTTTCGAGCTCGGCGACTACAGCCTGGCCCGTCAGCTGATCACGCGCGCCCTCCCGGCGCTGCCACAGACGCCGGCGATCCTGGCCTACCGCGACCGTATCCTGGCGCAGCAGTGAAATTTTGCCGTATCATCTCGCTTTGTCCGAGGTAACCATGAAAACCCGCATTCTCCTTATCCTCGCGATCGCGATGTGCGCCGTCACCGCCTTCGGCGCTCAATCCGGCGTCGTCGATCACAATCCTCCGGGCTGCATGCTCGAAGGCGAGATGCCGATCATGCATGTCGAGACCGCCGACGATGGCTTGCTCCGCGCGTACTTCCGCCGCCAGGGAGCGACCGATTGGTGTTTCGTCGACGGCAAGAACCTCGGCAAGATATCGCAGGTGACGCTGCCGAAGTTCGATCCGAACGAGGCTATCGAGTATTACTTCATCGTCCTCGACGGCAAGCGCGTCATCGCGAAAAGTCCGAAGATCTACAACGCCAAGAACGAACAGCACTGCGACGCGCCCTACGCGCGGCACGCCATCATGCTGACGCTCGAGTGCCTCCCGCCGGGAACCAATCCGATTTCAATGGCCGCCGGATACGCCGCTAAGACGATCATCGGCGGGCCGCCGGGATCACCCGAGAAGCCGGAACAGACCGCCGCGAACAGCAGCGCGCACTAAGAAAAGAAGATTGCAAAATCAAAGGGCCGCCGGTTTCGGCGGCCCTTTTTGCGTTTAGTGCGCTTTCGCTTTTTTCACTTCCTCGGTCAGCGCCGGAATGATCGTGAAGAGATCGCCGACTACGCCGAGGTCCGCGATCCTGAAGATCGGCGCCTCGGGATCTTTGTTGATCGCGACGATGTGCTTCGATGACGACATCCCCGCGAGATGCTGGATGGCTCCGGAGACGCCCGCGGCAACGTAGAGATTCGGACTGACGACGCGTCCGGTCTGGCCGACCTGATGTTGATGATCGATCCACCCCGCATCGACGGTCGCGCGCGATGCGCCGACGGCTCCGCCGATCGCGTGCGCGAGATCGCGAATGATCGAAAAGTTCGCGCCTTCCTTCAGACCGCGGCCGCCGGAGACGATGATGTCCGCCTCGACGATCGACATCTCGTCCGCCTCGGAGACCTTCGTTTCGACGACTTTCGTTTTCGAATCGGACGGCGCGCTGACTTCCACGATTTCCGCCGCACCGCCGCCTGACTCCTCGGCCGGAAAGGCGTTGATGCGCGTCGTGGCAATCGCGGGCGAGCCGCTGATTTCGACGGTGGCGAATGCTTTGCCGGAGTAGACGGGACGCCGCGCGCGCAGTTTGCCGCCGGTCCATTCGAGGCGATCGACGTCTGAGGCCACGCCGGCGTTGAGACGCGCAGCGAGGCGCGGCGCGAGATCGCGTCCGTTCGACGTTCCGCCGAGGAGCACGACGGCGGCTGACGACGCGGTAATCGCGGCCTGCATCGCCGCGGTGTAGGTTTCGGTGTTGTACGCGCCGGCGTCGGCGACGTAGAGTTTCTTCGCGCCGTAGCGGCCCGCGTCATCGGCAGCGGCGCGATCGGTTGCGAAGGCGGCCAGATCGCCGCCGGCAGCTTCGGCGAGTTTGCGTCCGATCGACAGCGCCTCGCGCGACGCTTTCTTCAACTTCCCATCGAGAACTTCACAGAACACGAGAACGGTCACAGCGCCTTCGCCTCCTCTTTCATGTAGCGGACGATTTCCTTCGCCGCCGCGGCGGGATCGGCGCCGTCGATCTTGCGTCCGCCGCTTTTTTCGGGCGGCAGTTCGAGCGAAACGACGGTGACGCGCTGACTGACGATGTCGGAGTCGGCAAGACCGAGGTCGGAGATCGACTTCGAATCGATGGCGATCTTCTTGGCCGCCATGATGCCTTTGAGCGAGGCGTAGCGAGGCTCGTTCATCCCCTTCTGCGCCGTGATCACCGCCGGCGTCGACGCCTCGATGACCTCCTCGGCGCCTTCGATCTCGCGGTGCGCGGTGATCTTGCCGTCCGCGACTTCGAGATGCGTGACGACGTTGACCTGCGGATAGCCGAGGAGCTCTGCGACCATCGGCCCGACGAGCGAGTTGTCGGTGCCTACGCCTTGCTTGCCGAAGAAGACGAGATCGTGCGGAACGCTCTTGATCGCGGCCGCGAGGACCTTGGCGATGCCGAGTGAATCGGCGTCGCCCGATTCCCCTTTCACGTGCAGCGCCTTCGTCGCGCCGCGCGCCAGCGATTCGCGCAACGCCTGCTGCACGCGGTCGGGACCGAACGCGAGAACGGTGACGTCGCCGCCCTGTTTTTCCTTCAGGCGAATCGCCTCTTCGAGCGCGTATTCGTCGTAGGGAGAGACGATGTATTTGATGCCGGTATCGTCGATGTGGCGGCCGTCGCCGCCGATTTTGATTCGCGTCTCGGTGTCAGGCACCTGCGCGATACACACCACGGAATTCAAGTTTGGCCTCCGATAAAGCGCCCGGATTCTAGGGAAAAGGCACAAGGTTCGCAAACAAGCGTTCGCATTCAACAGCGGTCACGCAAAACGAGCGCCCAGACGGAGGATGTGATGCCATTCATGAACCGGCAGTACGAGGGAGATGTGAATCAGTCGGGCGCCCGCCGCATGTTCCGGTCACCGATGACGGACTTCAAACGCCAGACCCGCGGCAACGGAAACGGCAACAGCCGCCCCAACGCGAAAGCGGCGCCTCCGGAAGTGACCAACGCCGAGAATTTCTATTACGTGAAACAGATGAATTCGAAGACGCCGATGGTCATCGTCATGAACGACGGCGAAGAGATCCGCGGCTGCATCGAGTGGTACGACCGCACCTGCCTGAAAGTGAATCGCGACGGCGCCCCGAACCTGCTGATCCAGAAGCACTGGATCAAGTACGTGTTCAAGCAGGAAGAGCTGGGGGAGTAGCAACTGTCATCCTGAGCCGCCGGAGGCGTTGGAGCGCGAAGCGCGGAACGCCG
>JBAVBF010000140.1:0-3939 GCA_049586115.1 Thermoanaerobaculia bacterium
GAACGAGACGGCGCGATTGACGTTCAGCGCCAGCGGCCACGTCATGAAGACGGTGAGGACGGCGAAGAGGATGAAGGCGGCGATGTGTTTCTTCGACGTCACCCGGTGATGATAGCGGCGGCGATCAATGCCGTCCGCTGTTCCGCCTACGATTGCGAGTACGTCGCGATCGCGGAAGCTGCTGGCGTGCCTCTCATCACCGACGATGCCCGGATTCTGAAGGAGTTCGCGTCGATCGCGCGGTTCAGCCGCAAGCCGAATTGACCTATGACCCCGAGTAGAGAACGAACGGCGCCCAGTACCTCGGCTGCCGGAAGGCGCCGGGGCTGTGAATGAGATTCAGCTTGGCGTTGCGAAGAGCGGTGGCTGGATCCTGCCCAGCGCGGATGCCGGCGTAGAGATCGTCCATGAGTGTCGGCGTCGCGTTGTCGTCCACTTCCCACAATGCGGCGATGACCTGGTGCGCGCCGGCGTGCAGGAACGCCCATGCCAGGCCGACCAATCCCTCGCCGGTGTAGGCGCGCGTACCGGCTCCGTGGCAACTGGAAATCGTGACGAGCCGCGCGTGCAGCTTCTGTTTGATGATGTCGCGCGCGTAGAGCTTGTAAGAGCCGCCATCATTCGCGAGGACGACTGCGGATTCGAGCGGCCGCGATCTGCTGGCGATTCCATGGGCGACGAAGTGGATGTAGCCGAAGGCGCCTGCGTTGGAGAGTCGATAGGCCCGCGGGGTAGCGCGTGCTCCGATGAGAGTCGTGCACGCCGGCGCGAAGCGGTGCTGTACCGCCGAAAGTTCATCTGCGGCCTTTCTCAACCGCGGAAACTCTGGCGTCGCCGAGGGTGGATCGCCAATCAACAGCATCGATTGAGAAGACTCGGAACGAGAGCGGTTGAGAAGTGTCAGTGAAGGCGTCGTCTCAATCGTCACGTCCTCGATCCAGTAGTGCGTCGACGGCGCAATCAACGTTTCCAGATTGAACGTTTGCAGCCTTCCATCGGGAACGACGATCAGATGCGCGCCTCGAGGGATCTGTTTGGCGACTGGTTGAACGAGCTTTGCGTACAGCGCAGCACCGCGCTTCATGCTTAACGCGTTCGTGCGAAGCGATTCGAGCTCGCGTGAATAGGCGTCGACTTCTCTTTCGATCACCGTCCCTGAACCAATCGGTGTCACGGCGATGCTAGACGGCGTGATTGTCCAGAGATAGGAATGTTCGGGCGTGATCCAGTACGAAAGGATAACCGCGTGTCGGTCTGCGGCGACACGCATCGGCTGCGGCTTCCATCGGACGGCAGTCGTATCGAGCGCTTCATCGAGTGTCTGCGCGCGGCTGGTTTCCACAACGTCGAGTGCTTCCGGAACGCGGCCCTGGCTCAAAAGGAGATCGACATACTCCTCGGTGAACTGTCTGACGAGGGAGCCGAAGGAGAGACGCAACTCCTCGGTCTTAATGCTCTTCCGCGCGTTCGCGGCGAACTGGAGAGTGTGACTGAATTGATCGGCAGCGTCAGAACGCCGGCCGGCGGCGAACAGGAACTCCGCCAGCCGGCCCTCAGCCTCCCATTGCCGCGTCGCGGGCGCCGTGTCGATCACTCGCCGGATTTTCGTGATTGCTAATTCAATTTGTCCGGCTGCGGCGTCAATGCGCGCATCGATGATTGCCGACCGAAAGAGTTGCTCGGCATCGTTAGGATCGATGAGTGATCGCGCTTCGTCGTTGGCTTTACGAGCGGAGCCTATGTCGCTGAGTGCTAGCGATGCGACAGCGGTATTGTCGACAAACTCGGCGAGATGCGGATGGGCGATCCGTCTGGCCACTACGACACCTCTCTGGTAGTACACGAATGCCGTGTGGTAGTCGCGATTATGCAAAAAGATATTGCCGAGATTGTCGAGGACTGGGACTGTGTCGTACGCCGCGCCAATACTTTCGGCCGTTGTCAGCGCACTTCCGAGAATCTCTGCCGCACCGTCAAAGTCGCCAAGCTCGATTAACGTCCATCCGATATTTCCCGATACTTTTTCGATCTTTGAACGCGCATCTACTTCAACGGCAAGCGCAAGGGAGCGGCGGTAATAAGTAAGAGCCTCGTCGAAACGTCGCTGCTGAGTGCGTAAGGCACCAAGAATTCCCAATGCATTGATTTCGAAGATACGCTGGCGTTGCCGGCTCGCGAGGCGAACAGAAAGTAGCGCATCGCGCTCTGCGTCTCGGAAATTCTTAAGTTCAAGCTCGACAGTCGCTCGGCGGCCATAAACATCGGCCAGTAAAGGTCGCTGATACCTGCGAGCTAGAGCCTCCGCCCTGGCAAGCAATTCGCGCTCGGCGCCATGGCCTTTTTTCTGGCGGAACTCCAGCGTGGCTAAGTCGAGTATCCGGGTGACGGCAATGGCGCTGTGCTCGAGTCGGGCAGGTGGCTCGAGCGCCAGCACCGCTGCCGCCTCCCCGTATTTTGTTTGCGCTGTCAGCGCGTCGCTGAGCCACAGGCGCATCTGCCAAACATCATCACTATCGCTTGTGCCGGAGTCTGCGAGCGATTGACGTAACAAGGTCTCAGCAGCCCGCCACTCGCCGTGACGCCAAAGTGTCTCGGCTTTGCGGTACGCCTCGCGCTCAGCCGAGACCGCGCTGCCGCTGGTCAGCGTCAGCGCGATCAAGGCGATCAGCCATCGAGCGTCAGGGATACATATCCGTGCCATTGGTCGTGCCGGATCCGGCGGTGAATTCTCCGTCGTGGGGCGAGCCGAGGGTGAAACGGAGCATGTTGACGGTGCGCTGATGCTGCTTGAGGATCACTTCTCCGATGGCGATCGTCCCGAAGTCGGCGATGCGGACGACATATCCGTTCCGCCGGACCGGGCCGCCTCGATCCTTGTCGCGACGTTTGTCGTCGTCGATTGAGAAATCCTCCGTCGTTTCCGGAATGTCCATGCTACTGACGAGCGAAGCACGGATTACGTCGCACGTTCTCGGCGGGCCGTCGCTGCAGCGCTCGGGCGGCCAACAGAAACGTTTTCCGTAGCGGGAGGCGCGACAGTCCTTCGCATCGTTCGGATTTCTCGGGCTGACGGCGTCATCTCCCTCGCCGGCGGGATCACTGAATCCACTGACAAAGGACGAGTACGTTGCGTAGCGCGAGAAGACGCCGTGATCGAGTTTCACGTCTACTTTGCGTCCCGCAAGCGTGAGATTCTCCAGGATGGACCCTTCGAACGTGAACTCAGGCTCGGTGCACTCCGATCTCTGCGGGTCGTCGCTTTGCAGATGTTCCGAAGTGACGCGGCCGATGACAAGGTCGGCGTGGAGCATGTTGAGGATATTGAGATTGCGAATGGAGACGGTCGAGATCGTATTGCGAAACTTTCCACGCTTACTGCCCCCGACGTACACCGAGGCTTCATCGAAGCTGATGATGCCTTTGTAGTTGAAATTGCGGACTGTCTCGGAGCCTTCGCCGCCGCTCGGCGACAAAACAACGGATCCCGTGCTGGGAAGTACATCGCAGCATGGGTTGCGAAGAACTCCACCGAAAGCCAACGCATTGGCGTGATAAACGAATGACATGACTGCCTCCTCTTCTCTGCCTTAGTGAACCTCCACTGCGAAGTCGTATGCAGGGATCTCTCGGTCCCCTCGGATTCCCAATGTGTAGTGCCCGCTATGGAACTTGCCGGCCGCGATGACCATGCTGACCGGGTTCGACGCCTTCTCTTTCGTGTTCACAGTGATGGCGCCGATGACGACGCCCGCGTCATCACGCAATTCGCAAACGTACGGTGGGCGCGGGTCCAGGACCGGAATTACGAACCCGACCGATACTGGCTGACTGTCAATGACGATAAAGGGGGCCTGGCTCGCGCGTGATGCGTACAGATCGATTGCTTGTTGATATGCAGTACTGCGGATTGGCGCGTTCGCCGGTTGTAAGGGAGAACGC
>JBAVBF010000141.1:0-7858 GCA_049586115.1 Thermoanaerobaculia bacterium
CAGGCGCTGAAAACGGGGCAGGCGATATTAGCAAAGGGCGGTTCGAGTATCGACGCGGTCGAGGCCAGCATCCGCATCCTGGAAGACTCACCGCTCTTCAACGCCGGCAAGGGCGCGGTCTTTACGCACGAGGGGAAGAACGAGCTCGACTCGGCCATCATGGATGGTAAGACGAAGAAGGCGGGCGCGGTGGCTGGCGTGACCATCATCCGCAATCCGATCACGGCGGCGCGCGCGGTGATGGAGAAGTCGCCGCACGTGATGATGGTCGGCCGCGGCGCGGAGCTTTTCGCGACGAAGATGGGGCTGGAGATCGTCGATCCGTCGTACTTCTGGACCGAGCGCCGCTGGAAAGGGTTGCAGCAGGAGTTGCTGAAGGAACAGCAGCGGCAAGCCAATCCGCACGCATCGATCAAGTCCGACGATGAAACGCGCCACGGCACCGTCGGCGCGGTGGCGCTGGACGCGGCCGGCAATCTGGCCGCGGGCACGTCGACGGGCGGGACGACGAACAAGCAATTCGGCCGCGTCGGCGATTCGCCGATCATCGGCGCGGGAACCTACGCGGACAACGATTCCGTCGCTGTCTCCTGCACCGGCACCGGCGAGTTTTTCATCCGCTGGACGGTCGCGCACGACATCGCGGCGCTGTATCTCTACAAAGGGATGACCGTCGAACAGGCCGGCAACGAGGTGATCCACAAGAAGCTGGAGCCGGTCGGCGGGGATGGCGGCGCAATCATCCTCGACCGCAAAGGCAACTTCGCGATGCCGTTCAACAGCGAGGGGATGTACCGCGGATGGATCGGCGCGGATGGGGTTCCGCACGTGGAGATTTACAAAGACTAGCTGGCAGGTGGCCACTACTCGCTGAGACGGCTCTGTATCTTTGGCGCAAATACACACCGCCGGACTTCTGCGATCAAGTCAAGTCTTACTCTGGGAGAGAGCTAATCTCTCGCTGGATGCTCCGATTCGCTGAATTTTGCGTTCGGCCACCCAAACTGAAAACTGACGCCAAGCGAAGTTCACCTACCCAAATGAATTACTGAAGGGTGCTAGTATGAGCGCGAGAGCCAGCACCCGACG
This sequence comes from Thermoanaerobaculia bacterium, assembly GCA_049586115.1. Lineage (GTDB taxonomy): Bacteria > Acidobacteriota > Thermoanaerobaculia > Gp7-AA8 > Gp7-AA8 > JADGNZ01. The sequence continues at coordinate 1,090 of JBAVBF010000141.1, forward strand.
GCCAACAACTCCAGCTCACTCGAGGAGGATCAAATGTCTTGCAAACGTCAGCGCCTGGCAGGCAGCTTACTGCTACTGATCTACTCTCCGCTGTCTGCGCAGTACAGGGCGCCTCAGGCTCACCCTCCTAGCCGGACGACAGTCCATGCTGTTCCAACTATGTCTCGGGAGAAGGCATTTTTCTTTTTGGTAAAGGGATACAAGCAGATCAACGACATCTGGATAGACATCTATGGGACAACATTCGACTCCTTCAATTATAAGCGCAGTACTAAAGACGAGTTTGAACGCGATCGATACCGCACTGCCACACGCAGCGTCATCGACAGAGGAGTCGCCGCGGCTGATTTCACGACGAAATTTTCAGCGACCGGTAGCGGTAAACTGGGCGAGTATGACTTTAGTCGCCATCAGTTTCCAATTACGTCGTGGTCTTTCGGCACAGAATATTTCTTCGATGGGCCGGGCGGACAGGCTCATTTCAGACTCTGGGAACGCAATGCCGTAAACATGCGGGAGTTTGATGCTATCTTGCAAATGGACTCTGATTCGGCTAATAGATTCGTCAAGATGCGCCAGCTTCCCGACGGCGAGGTCGACAGAACCATATATATACGCAGCGTCTATTCTGTTCTCGATGAGATCCCCAACCGTGAGTTCATGTTTGGATCTTATTTGTATTCTATTGAAATTTTCGCTGATCATACCCTGACAAATAGGCTAGCCGTTCTCCTTCCCAAGAGAGAATACGCCGACAAGATACACGGCATTGAACAACTGGATGGCCGAAAGACTATTTATTATAAGGGCCGCTACAGCGCCAACTGGAGCACGCGCGCTCTGAGCCCAACGACGTTCGGTGAGTTGCCATCGAAAGAAGGTGCGGAGATTTACCGAGAGATAGACTATAACCAGGGTAAGATCGTTTCCGTAAAGGACTACTATGTAACTGGCGAACTCGAGATGGAAGGTCATTACTTGCCATACTGCGCCGACTCTCATTGCGCGAATGGCTTATTTACCTGGTATTATAAGAACGGCTATAAGCGGCAAGAGGAGACCTTCGCGAATGGCACGGAGACGCCATTTTGTGTTAAACACTTTGTGGACTTATTTGCGATCCTCTGGGACGAGAACGGAAAATGTCACACGGAGTGTCCGTGCACAGATCAAACCGCCCCGGCGCATTAGTACGACGGAGCCGAACACGTCCGCTATCTGCGACTGCCGATCCCAGCCAACCGCCCACTCGCCCAAGCCCACTGGAAGTTGAATCCGCCGATGCGTCCATCGACGTCGAGGATTTCGCCGCAGAGGTAGAGGTTCGGGCAGATGCGCGACTCCATCGTCGACACATCAATCTCGGATAGCGGCACGCCGCCCGCCGTCACCTCGGCGTACTCAAACCCGCGATCGCGAATGACGGGCAGCGGGTAGTCGACAAGGTCGCGAACGATCCGGCGCCGCTCGTCTCTCGACAGATGACCAAGAGTCGTTTCCGGCGCGAGTCGATCTAGAAGCCGTTCCGGTAGACGAAGAACGCTCCCGACCGTCGCGTGCGGATTGCGTTTGGCCGCCGCGATCAACAGCGCATCGGCCGACTCGAAGGTCTCCTCCGGCAGAAAGTTCGCGGACAACGTACCCGGTTGATTCGCGATCCAGTGCCGGCTGATGTCGAGGACCGCCGGTCCGCTCAGTCCAACGTGCGTGAAGAGCATCGAACCGCGATGGCGCTGCAGAATCCGTCCCGTCGGCGACTTCACCGCCAGTTCGGCGTCGACCGAAATCCCGCTGAGCTCCATGATCCAGTGACCCTTCTCCACGACCAGCGGCACGAGCGCCGGGAACGTCGGCGTGACGGTGTGACCGACCATCTTGGCCAGCGCATAGCCCGATCCATCGCTGCCGGTCTTCGGGACCGAGCGTCCGCCGGCCGCGAGGATGACGCGATCGGCGTGGATCTCGCCGTTGATGACGAACCCAGGCTCGATCGACTCGACGCGCGTTGCCGTGATGATCTCGACGCTTTCCGCCGCGTGAAGCAATGCATCGACAACGTCGCGCGCACGATTGCTGACGGGAAAGAGTTTCCCCGTTTCTTCGCGCTTCAGCTCCACGCCCAGCTCCTCGAAAAACGCGATCGTCGCTGCCACATCGAACGTCCGCAACACTTTCGCAATCGCGTTGCGGCTGCCGTTGAAATCGGCGGCGGTCACGGCCTCATTCGTGACGTTGCATCGCCCGCCGCCGGAGATGAGGATCTTCGCGCCGATCCTCTTCGCGCCGTCGATGGCGACGACACGCGCACCCGCGCGAGCGGCGGCGATCGCCGCCATCAGTCCCGCGGCACCGGCTCCGATGACGGCGACGTCGTAGTGATCAGAGAGTGGCAAGGAGACTCAGCACCCGACGCGCGTACGCGATCGATTCTCTTGAGAGCCCTTCAGCGTCCTCGCAGACGTCATCGTAGTCTGCGATGTTGCGGTTCGTGCGCAGCCGGCCGAGATGCTTGGCGATTTCTCTGCCAGCGTCATCGTACTTTTGCGCAAAGAAGACGGAGACTTCTCCATGTTCCGCAGCACTCTGGCGGGTTTGAAGCCGCCGCTCGCGCGCATGCGACCTCGCGCTCCCGAATGCGGCGTAATACGCGCGGCTTATCGCGGACCGCAGACATGCTTCGCGGTCCGCGCCGATGTCGGGGTTCGACAGCGCTTCCGCGACAGAGAGGAGCTTCTCCCAACGGAAACTCATCGATGGTGATAGTTGAAGTTGACCTGCAAGTCGGGGTCTTCGCGATCGCGAATCCATTGCCGGTCGAAGTCCATCAGATCGTCAGCGTCGGCGTTCGAATCGACAGTACGCTCGATGTCCACGAACAGATCGCGATCACCCGACTCGTGGTCCAGCGCGAGCACCAGATGCAACGGATGTCGGGGAAACGCTTCCTCCAGCCTCTCCGCCGCCCGCACCAGCTTCGCGCGCAGCGCGGGATTGCGCGACACGAATGCCGACGCTTCCGGCGAGATCGACGCGAACATCTCATCCAGCCCGTTTCGCGAGCGGCGCGGCATCGAGGCGCGTGACTCCGAGACTTTTTTCGTCATCGCAACAGGATTGTACCGGCGAACCCGCTACCATTCGCCGCCATGCTTCGCAGAACCTTCGCTCTCCTCGTCACGCTGCTCAGCGTTCTTCTCATTGGGCCCGCCGCGCTCTTCGCGCAGAAGCCGCTCGATGCCGCGCAGATTCAGCTCGCACTCAAAAAGCTCACCGTCGTCGGCAGCGCGCTTTACGTTGCCGCGCATCCCGACGATGAAAACACCGCCCTCATCGCCTACCTCGGCAACGAGCGGCTGTATCGCACCGGCTATTTGTCGATGACGCGCGGCGACGGCGGACAGAATCTCCTCGGCGACGAAAAAGGCGAACTGCTCGGCGTCATCCGCACGCAGGAGTTGCTGGCCGCGCGGCGAACCGACGGCAGCGAACAGTTCTTCACCCGCGCACTCGATTTCGGATTCTCGAAGGGACCGCAGGAAACGCTAGCGATTTGGAATCACGACCTCGCGCTGGCCGACGTCGTCTGGAACATCCGACGCTTTCAGCCCGACGTCATCATCACCCGCTTCCCCACCACCGGCGAAGGCGGTCACGGACACCACACCGCGTCCGCGATTCTCGCCGTCGAAGCCTTCACCGCTGCCGGCGATCCATCGAAGTTTCCCGAGCAGTTGAAGTACGTCGGCGTCTGGCAGCCGAGGCGTCTCTTCTGGAATCGGTTCACGTTTCAGCCCGTCAAACCGGACGATCCATCCGTCGCGAAATCGCTGCGCATCGACATCGGCGCCTTCAATCCGCTCCTCGGCCGCTCCTACACAGAGATCGCCGCGGAAAGCCGCAGCATGCACAAGAGCCAGGGCTTCGGCGCGGCCGAGCGGCGCGGCACGTTTCTCAACTACTTCGACCAGCTCGCCGGCGATCCAGCCAAATCCGACGTCTTCGAAGGAATCGACACCTCCTGGTCGCGCTACGCCGGCGGCGACGCGATTGGCAAAGTGCTGCAGCAGGCCTCCGATTCTTACGATCCGAAAAATCCGGCGAAGTCGATTCCGCTCCTGCTCCAGGCCAACGACCTCCTCGACCGCCTTCGCGCCGGCGGCGCGTGGGCGTCGACTCCGTGGGCCGAGGTGAAGCAGCGCGATCTGCTCAACGCCATCCGCGCCTGCGCGGGAATCTCCATCGACGTCGCTGCCGGCGATTCGTCCGTCACGGCGGGCAGTTCGATCCCGGTCAGCGTCAGCGTCGTCAACCGCTCCGACTATCCGTTCACTCTTTCGATGGTCGCATCGCGCTACGCCGATCCGAGCAAAGGCGTGAACGCGCCGCTCGTCAACAACGTCCCGATCAAGACGGACTTATCGATCAAGGTTCCCGCCGATTTCGCAATCTCGCAGCCGTACTGGCTGCAGAAGCCGCCGAACAAAGGCTCGTACGTGGTCGACGATCAGCGGCTGATCGGCATTCCTGAAAACGCACCCGCCATTCCCATCATCGTGACGCTCACCGACAACGCCATGCACACGATCATCTTCGAAGTGCCGGCCGTCTATCGCTGGACCGACGCGGTGCAGGGTGAGCGGACGCGAGCGGTGGACGTCGTGCCGGCGGTGACCGCGAACCTCGGCGCGCCGGTCTATGTATTTCCCGACACCCAAACCAAGCCGGTCACGGTGTTGCTGCGCAACGTCAACGCCACAGGTCCTGTCACCGTGCGCCTTCACGTGCCGAACGGCTGGACGTCCGAACCGGCGTCGATCTCCGTCACGTTCGCGAAAAAAGGGGAAGAATCGCGAGCGACCTTTCAGCTCAAGCCTCCCGCGGGCGAATCGATCGCGCGGGTGAGCGCCGAAGTCGAAACCGCGGACGGTAAAAAGATCGACGTCGGCGTCACGAACATCGACTATCCGCACATTCCCGCGCAACGCGTCTTCAGCGAAGCCGGCGCGAAACTCGTTCGTGCCGACATCCGGAAGCGCGGCAACCGCGTCGGTTACATCATGGGTGCAGGCGATGAAGTGCCGACGGCGCTGCGCCAGGTCGGCTACGACGTCACGCTACTGACGGACGACGATCTCGATCGCGGCGACTTCGCCAAATACGACGCCATCGTCACCGGCGTGCGCGCCTACAACGCCCGTCCGCGCATGCGCCTCGCGCACCCGAAGCTGATGGAGTACGTGAAAAACGGCGGCACGCTCGTCGTGCAGTACAACAGCACGAATCCGCAGCCGTTGCTCGTCGACGTGCCGGGACCGTATCCGTTCAAAGTCAGCACCGACCGCGTCACCGTCGAAGAAGCGCCGGTCCGTTTCGTCCATCCCGACTCGCCGCTGCTCAACGTCCCGAACAAAATCACCGAGGGGGATTTCAGCGGCTGGGTCCAGGAGCGCGGACTCAACTTCGTCAAGGATTGGGACCCGCAATACCAGACCGTGCTCGCGTCGAACGATCCCGGCGAGCCCGAAAAAGAAGGCGGCGAGCTTTACGCGCACTACGGCAAGGGGACGTTCATCTACACCAGCTACGCCTGGTTCCGGCAGCTTCCGGCCGGCGTGCCGGGCGCGTACAAGATGTTTGTCAATCTCGTTTCCGCGAAGTAACGAACCTCGCGCCGCGTGATCCGTTCAATGAGTCAATGAGCAGCGAGAGCAAAGTGAACTGGCCGCGGCTGTATGCCGCGGTCCTCGGCGAGCTTGCGCTGCTCATCGTCATCTTCTACGCCTTCACGAAAGCGTTCGCATGAGGCCGATCGACTGGGTTGTTCTCATCGGCACGCTCTCGGCCATCGTCGCCTACGGCACGTGGAAAGGGCGGCACAAGAAGGACCTCGACGGCTACTTGCTCGCCGGTCGTCAACTGAAATGGCCGACCATCGCGCTGTCGATCATGGCCACGCAGGCCAGCGCGATCACGTTCCTTTCGACGCCCGGCCAGGCCTACACCGACGGCATGCGTTTCGTGCAGTTCTACCTCGGGCTGCCGATCGCGATGGTGATTTTGTCGATTACCGCCGTACCGATCTACCACCGCCTGAAAATCTTCACCGCGTACGAATATCTCGAAACGCGCTTCGGCGTCGGCACGCGCACGCTCACCTCGCTGCTCTTTCTCATCCAGCGCGGCCTCTCCACCGGCATCACGCTTTACGCGCCGGCGCTCATCGTCTCAGTGATCCTCGGCTGGAACATTCACGTCACCAACGTCGTGGTCGGACTGCTGGTCGTGATCTACACCGCGTCCGGCGGCACGAAAGCAGTCAGTCGCACGCAGGTCCATCAACTTCTGATCGCCCTCGGCGGGATGGCCGTCGCTCTGATCATCGCCATCCATTCGCTGCCGCAGGACGTCACGCTCGTGGAAGCGTTCCGCGTGGCCGGACGCATGGGACGTCTCAACGCCATCGACTTCCATTTCGATCCGAAGACGCAATACAACTTCTGGTCGGGGCTGATCGGCGGCGCGTTCCTGGCGCTCTCGTATTTTGGGACGGATCAGTCTCAAGTCCAGCGCTACCTCACCGGTTCGTCTGTCTCCGAAAGCCGCCTCGGACTGCTCATCAACGGCATGGTCAAAGTGCCGATGCAGTTCTTCATCCTCTTCGTCGGAGCGATGGTTTTTGTTTTTTATCAATTCGTCGCCCCGCCGCTGTTTTTCAACACCGTCCAGCGCGCGAAGGTGAGCACCAGCCAGTACGCCGCCGAATACGAAC
>JBAVBF010000142.1:0-12914 GCA_049586115.1 Thermoanaerobaculia bacterium
ATGTAGCCCTGATTTTCGACGAGCATCAGCGGCATCTCGGCTACCAGTTCGCCGCCGCGGCCCGCGAGATAGCGATCGAGCTCGTATTTCAGGAAGCGGCGCATCTTGTCGCGGCCGTACTCCTTCTCCATCACCATCAGCGCCGAGTATTGCGACAGCGTTTCGGCGAGCATGGCCACGCCCTGCACGTCGGCGCCGATGACCTGGTGCGCCCACCACTGGTGCGCGACTTCGTGCGCGGTCACGTAGAAGACGTAGTCGATGTCCTCCTTGTTGCGGAGGTCGGCGACGAAGCCGATCGACTCCGAAAAGGGGATCGTGTTCGGGAACGACTGCGCGAACTGCGCGTAGCGCGGAAACTCGAGGATGCGCACCTGCTTGTGCTGGTACGGCGAGAAGTTCGTCGTGTAGTAGTCGAGCGACTTCTGCACCGCATAGATCATCCGGTCGACGTTGTAGGCGTGCGCGGGATCGTAATAAATCTCGATCGGGATGCCCTTCCACGTGCTCCGCTTCACCTCGTAGCGCGCAGAGAGATACGCGAAAAATCCGAGGATCGGCGACGTCGTTTTGTAGCGGAAGTAACGGCGGCCGTTCGCGGTCCACTCCTTCTGCAGATAGCCGGGCGCGAGAGCGATCTGGTCGGGCGACGTGCTGACGGTCGTATCGAGATTGATCCAGTCGGCGTCGCGGGTGATGCCGTTGTCGAGTTGCGCTTTCGGATCGTCGATCTTCGCCGCGCGCACAACCGGTGCGAGACCGTACTTGCGGCGTTTGGATGCGTCCTGCAGCTCGACGTTCGGGCTGTAGCCGAGGTGCGGGAAGGTGGCGAAGTTGTTGATGAAGGTGCCGTTGGCGACGACCGAGTTGTCGCGGCTGGCGTTCTCGAATCCCTGGTGATGAATCGTGACCGTGAACGACATCGGGAGCGTCGCGCCGGGTGCGAGCGGCTGCGCGAGGTGATAGATGAAGTAGCCGTGGTCGGCATCGTTCTTCGCCAGGGTCGCGCCGGGGATCTGCACCGTGAACGGGACATCGGGAAGCATGACCACGTGCAGGTCGCCGATCGGCTGCGGCGTTTTGTTGGCGAGCGTGTACGTGCCGTGGATGTCGACCCAGCGTTTGTCAGGTTCGATGTCGACGTTCGCCTGCACGTCGGTGATGCGCGGCTGCAGGATGCGGTCGTACTTTTTGTAGAGCTTCTCCGTTTCCGCGGCGCGCTTGTCGCGCTGATCGTCGGTCGTGTAGTGATTGAGAACGTTCGTGTTGTAGAAGATGTAGCAGCCGGTCGAGACGAACGCGATCGCGAACAGCGCCAGCATCGTCACCGCCGGAATCCCGAGGCGGCCGCGGGCCATGCGCGAGCGGATGCGCATCGCCGTCTCGGTGCCGCGCACCCAGAAGAGATGGCCGATGATCAACAGGATGGCCGCGAAAAACGTCCAGTAGAGACTGAACCACTCGAACGGACGCGCGAAATGGCCGTAGCCGTTCATGTCCGAGTAGGTCGTGTCGGGCAGGACGAACACCTGATAGAGGTGGTGCTGGTAGTGCAGCGCCTCGAGCACTACCTGACCGACGATGTAGAACAGCGCGATCAGAAATCCGACGTAGCGGTTGTTGGTGATGATCTGGCCGAGGAACATCAGGATCGTCACCAGCAGCAGCTTCATGCCAAGGATCAGGAAGGCGCCGCGGAAGTACAGACCGAGCTCGAAATGGTGGTAGTGCTTCGCCGCCTGCACGGCGATGGTGGTCAGCACGGCCGCAAAGAGCGTGAAGTAGAGCGTGATGCAGAGCGCCGTCAGCTTGCCGGCCCAGATCGCCCACGTCGGCGACGGCATCGTGTCGGTGACCTCGTTCAGCTTGAGCATGCGCTCGCGCCAGACGATTTCGCCGGCGTAGAACGCGGCGATGATCACCGCGAAGAGAAAGAAATTGCCGTCGATCACTTCGAGCATCTCGTAGGTGACGGGGTAGAAGCGCGTGCCGAAAATCGGACCGGCGAAAACCGCGCCGCCGACGGTGTTGAGCACAGCCAGCAGCATGATCACGATGAACGGCAGGCTCTTGAGAATGGCGCCGGTTTCGACGCGGATGGTGGTGAAGTACTGGCGCAGCGAGGCCATGCCGCCGAAGCGTTGCGCGACGTGCGGGATCGCGATCCCGGCGGGAACGAGTACGTCCTCTTTCGCCGCTGACGTTTTCTTTTTCTTCCGCGAGCCTCCTCCCACTTCCATCTTGAAGAAGACGAACGTCAATCCGAGCAGGACCAGTGCGACGCCGATCCAGAGCAGCCGGTTGCCGAGGAAGACGCCGTCGAGCCGCAGGAGATTGTTGTTCTTCTCGAACACCGTCCAGTAGCGCGTGGTGCGCGCGAAGGGCGAGAAGCCGAACGGATCGAGCAGGATCCCGATCTTCTCGCTGTCCAGATCGCGCAGCGAAACGCGCGAGACGATGTAGGCGACGTAGAACGCGGCCACCGAGGTGTACGTGGCCATGAGGCTGCGCGTCAGCGCGGCGACGGCGAAGAAGATCGCCGCGAAGAGGAAGAGGTTCGGCAGGATCAGGATGAAGTACGAGAACGCGTACGGTTTCAGAGTGAACGCCGCGATCCGTTCCTTGTCCAGCCACGGCATGAACGAGCCGATCATGATCGCCGTCACCACGCCGAGGTAGACCAGGCTCGAGACGATGAACGCCGCGGTGAAGCGGCCGAAGAGGTACTGGCTCTTCTTCACCGGCGACGAAAAGAAAAGCGAGTCGGTGTTGAATTCGAAATCGCGGTTGATGGCGCTGGCAACGTACGCGGTCGTGGTCAGCACGCCGAAGGTCGACATCACCAGCAGCAGTTGCATGATCACGAACGGCGCGTTGCGATTGACGTTGCCGAGCGCGCCGCCGATCTGCACGGCGTCCGAGGTCACTGCGCCGAACGTCATGAAAAAGAAAATGACGAAGAGGATGTAGAACAGCGGCTGCCGCAGGTGATAGCGCAGCTCGAATTTCAGGATCTCCCAGCTCATGTCAGGCCGCCTCTGCCTGCGGCTGGCTGTCGCGCTTCGAGTAGTGGAAGTAGACGTCTTCCAGCGAAGCATGAATCGGCTCGAAGGTCGGATCGGGTTGCGCGTCGCTCACCGTATGAATCACCGTTCGTCCGCCGACCAGCCGCGTGGAGATGACGGTGTAGCGCCGCTGGAAATCGTCCAGCTCCTGCTTCCCGATCACGCGCCGCCACACTTTTCCGTTCAGTTCGCGCACCGCGGCCTGCGGATCGCCGCTCATCAGCACGCGGCCGCCCGAGATGATGGCCATCTGCGAGCAGAGGTCGCTGACGTCTTCGACGATGTGTGTGGAGAGGATCACCACGACGTTTTCGCCGATCTCCGCGAGCAGGTTGTGAAAGCGCACTCGCTCCTCGGGATCGAGACCCGCGGTCGGCTCGTCGACGATGATCAGCTTCGGATTTCCGAGCAGCGCCTGGGCGATTCCGAAGCGCTGCCGCATGCCGCCGGAGAAGGTGCTGAGGTTCTGTTTCCGCGCGTCGTAAAGATTCGTGCGCTGCAAAAGGGCGTTGACGGTGTCGCGCCTCTCGCGCGCGTTGACGATCCCTTTCAGCACCGCGAAGTGATTCAGCATCGCCTCGGCCGTAATCCTCGGATACACGCCGAACTCCTGCGGCAGATAGCCGAGCAGCCGCCGCACTTTGTCTTTCTCGCGAAGGACGTCGATGTCGCCGAGCGCGATCGAGCCGGAGTCTGCTTCCTGCAGCGTGGCAATCGTGCGCATCAGCGTCGACTTGCCGGCGCCGTTCGGTCCGAGCAGTCCGAACATGCCGGTCGGAATCGCCAGCGATACATCCTGCAGAGCCTTGACGCCGTTGGGGTACGTCTTCGACAGACCTTCGATGCGCAGTTCGAGCATGGCTTCTCCTGAATCGATACCCTACTACGGGATCACGCGCGGAGGGTTGTTGCTGTCATCCTGAGCCGCCGGAGGCCGGTCGAAGGACCTCCTGTCTGAAACCGCCGCCCAACCGGTTAGCAGGTAGGGGGTCCTTCGACCGTCCTCCGCGACGACGGCTTCGCCTCTGTCGCTCCGGCGGCTCAGGATGACAGTTAGGCCGTCGCGGGCAGCGCGATGCGCGCGATTTCGTCGACGAGGTGGAACGGATCGATCGGCTTCGAGAGATAGGCGTCGAAGCCGCTGGCTCGGTCGCCCGTCGCGGGGAACGCCGACAACGCCACGATCTTGATCTGGCGGCCGTAGTCGCGTTCGCGCAGCGCGCGTGTAAAGGCGTAGCCGTCCATCTCCGGCATGGCGATGTCGGTCAGCACGATGGCTGGACGATGTTGATCGATCCCTTCCAGTGCGGCGTGCGCGGAATCGTACGTCCGGAGATTTGCACCGGCGGCGCGAAGGACGGCCGCGACCATCTTCCGCGACTCCTGCTCATCGTCGACGAGGACGATCTCGAGGCCGCGCAAGCGATCGCGATGCATGAACGTGTCGCCGAAGGCGTTGCGCACGGGACCGCTACCCGCGGTGATCGAGCGCACCGGCAGCGTCACCGTGAACGTCGTCCCTTTGCCGCGCCCCTCGCTCTCCGCCGACACATTCCCGCCGTGCCCTTCGGCGATGTAGCGAACGATCGACAAGCCGAGTCCGAGTCCGCCGTGAACGCGCGTCTGCGGCGATTCCGCCTGCCGGAACGGTTCGAAAATATGCGGCAGAAACTGCGGATCGATTCCTTCGCCCGTGTCGGTGACCGATATCTGGACCTGCGAGGCCGTGCGGCGCGCCGACACCTCCACCTTCCCGCCGCGCGGCGTGAATTTCACGGCGTTGTTGAGCAGATTCCAGATCACCTGCTGGATGCGGGTCGGATCGGCGACGATCACGCCGAGGGTCGGTGGCAATGACATCGTGACGGTGATGTTTTTCGCTTGCGCCGTCGCATTCACCGCTTCGGCCGCATTCAGGATCACGCGCGCCACCTCCATCGTTTCCGGCGACAGGCGGAGCTTGCCGGAGACGATGCGCGAGACGTCGAGGATGTCGTCGATGAGGCGGGCCTGCAGTTGCGCGCCGCCGGCGATCGACATGACGGCCTCATGGAACATCGGATCGTCGGGCGACATCGCGGGCAGCATGCGCGACCAGCCGAGGATTGCCGTCATCGGCGTGCGCAGTTCGTGGGAAAGCGTCATCAGGAAGTCGTCTTTGGCGCGGTTCGCTTCCTGCGAGACGCGATACGACGCCTCGGCACGGCGGCGTTCTTCTTCCGCCTGAACGCGCGCCTCGCGCTGTTCGAGCAGCGCGCGGCGAGTCTCCTCCGCTTCTTTGCGGTCGCTGATGTCGCGCGTCACTTTTGCGAAGCCGCGCAGCTCGCCGGTGCGATCGAAGACCGCGGTGATGACGACGTTCGCCCAGAAGCGCGTGCCGTCTTTGCGCAGGCGCCACCCTTCGTCTTCGACGCTTCCCTGCGCGCGCGCGATCTCCAGCTCGCGTTCCGGTTTGCGATTCGCTTTGTCTTCCTCGGAGTAGAAACGCGAGAAGTGGCTGCCGATGATTTCGTCGGGCCGATAGCCCTTGATCCGTTCGGCGCCCTTGTTCCAGGTGGCCACGTTGCCGTTCGGATCGAGCATGAAGATCGCGTAATCGCGCACCGAGGCGACAAGCAGTTGAAAGATTTCCGTGCTCTGGCGAAGCTCCTCTTCCGCGTGACGGCGCGCGGTCAGGTCGCGCGTGACTTTGGCGAAACCGGTGATCTCGCCCTTGTGGTTGCGCAGGACCGTAATGACGGTGTTCGCCCAGAAATGCTGACCGTCTTTGCGGATCCGCCATCCTTCGTCTTCGACGCGGCCTTCGCGCATGGCGGTCTCGAGCTCGTGCCGCGGCTTCTCCACCGCAAGATCCTCCGGGCCGTAAAAGATCGAGAAGGATTGGCCGACGACCTCATCCTCGGCGTATCCCATGATTCGCGCCGCGCCGCGATTCCAGGAACGGATGATGCCCCTCGGATCGAGCAGAAAGACCGCATAGTCTTCGACGGCATCGACGAGGATGGCGAATTCTTCCGCCCGAGGAGCGGAGACGTGCTTATCGCGAGTAGGTAGATTCATCAGATTGGTCTGTTGGTAAGTGCAGGGATCATACCGGTGGCCGTTTAGGGCATGATCTCGGCCGTGATTCGAACCGTGACCGCCACCGAATACGTGACGCCGCTACGCGAAGGCGGCTCGCTGCCCGCCATCGTCAACGGCGATGACGACGGCACGTATGTCGTGAAGTTTCGCGGCGCAGGACAAGGCGTCCGGGCTCTCATCGCCGAACTGATTTCCGGCGAGCTCGGGCGCGCCCTCGGCCTCCCCATTCCGGAAATCGTTTTTGTCCAACTCGACGGGCGCATGGCCAAGACCGAGCCGGATGCGGAGATCCAGGAGCTGCTCGCGAAGAGTGAAGGGGTGAACATCGGCGTCGACTATCTGCCCGGCTCGATCACGTTCGATCCGATCATCGCGCGGACGATCGACGGCAACGCGCGCCTGGCGTCATCGATCGTCTGGTTCGACGCGCTGGTCACGAACGTCGACCGCACGCCAAAGAACACGAACCTGCTGGTCTGGCACCGCGGCCTGTGGATGATCGATCACGGCGCGACGCTGATTTTTCATCACAACTGGAGCGACGACTTTCTGAAACGCAGCCGGAGCGCGTTCACTCCGATCAAGCATCACGTGCTGCTGCCGTGGGCGACGGAGATCCGCGATGCGGACTCCGATCTCGCCGCGAAGCTGACCGCCGAGGTCGTCGACGGAGTGCTGGAGCTGATCCCGAACGACTGGCTCACCGACGAGCCGCGTTTCGCGACGCCGGCCGAACATCGCGCCGCCTACCGCGACTATCTGCTGCACCGTCTCGAGTCGCCACGCCGCTGGATGGAGGATGCCGCTGATGCCCAGGCGCTATCCGTTTGATTACGCCGTCGTGCGCGTGGTTCCGCGCGTCGACCGCGGCGAGTTCCTCAACGCCGGAGTAATCCTCTTTTCCTCAACTGCCGCCTTCCTCGGCGCGCGCATCGCCTGCGACCACAAGCGCCTCAAAGCGCTCGCCCCCGGCATCGACGCCGCCATGATCGACAGCTACCTCGACTCGATCCCGAAAGTCTGCGCCGGCACCGCCGACGCCGGCCCGATCGGATCGCTCGCGCAACGCGCCCGCTTCCACTGGCTGGTCGCGCCGCGCAGCACGATCATCCAAACCTCGCCGGTGCATTCGGGCGTGCATGAAAACCTCGACGCCGCGCTGGACAGTCTGTTCGGCAAACTGGTGCGATCGCCGGAGAAGTGAGCGCCGTCACGCGACGCGGCGAGTGAGCGTGTAGACTGCTGCTCAACTCGCCACGCTTTCCGTTCGTCTGGTCCCTCCACATTCCCACCGGGTCCCAGCGGCTACCAGAGCCGAAACAGGAGAAACAATGCAATCCGTCGAAGCTCGCCCGGCTTCCTATAGCCGCGGTTTATTCGTACTTTTGATGCTGCTCGCCGCGAGTGCGCAGGCAGCGACGTTCACCGTCATCAATACGCTCGATTCAGGAGCCGGATCGCTTCGCCAGGCCATCATCGACGCGAATACCGCGGCAGGCGCCGACACGATCATCTTCTCCATCCCCGGCTCCGGTCTGCACACGATCTCGCCGGCCACGAACCTGCCCAACATCACCGAGAGCGTCATCATCGACGGCTACTCGCAGAGCGGATCGAGCGTCAATTCGCTCGCGCTCGGCGACAACGCTGTCCTGCAGATTGAGGTGAACGGAGCCAGCGTCTCAAACGGCACCGGCCTCAATTTCAACGCCACCGTCACCGGCGGCGAAGTCAAAGGGCTGCTGATGACGAAGTGGAACAACGCCATCCTGCTCAATGGCGCCACGAACATGACCATCGACGGCAACTTCTTCGGCACCAACGCCGCGGGAAACGCCGCATCGTCGTCGACGGCGAACGGCAGCGCGTTCTTCATCCTCAACACCGCCACCGGGAACACCATCGGCGGCGCCGCCTCGTCCGCGCGCAACCTGATCTCCGGAGGCACCACCGCCGGCATCACGCTCGGCAACTCGGGGACGGCGAACAACGTCATCCAGAACAACTACATCGGCACGAACGCGGCGGGCACCGCGGGCCTGCCGAACTTCGTCGGCATCTCGTTCAACGGCGCCGGCGCGAACACCATCCGCGGGAACGTCATCTCCGGCAACACATCCACCTCGGCGTTTTCCGCCGGCATCCAGCTCGAGAACACCACCAGCAATATCGTCGTCGTCGGCAACAAGATCGGTACGAGCGCGGATGGCTTGACCGCCGTCCCGAACATGTACGGCATCACGCTGACGGACGGCTTTTCCGGCGGCGCAAATCAGAACACGATCGGTACGCTGGCCGAGCCGAACATCATCGCCTTCAACACCAAAGCCGGCGTGGCCCTGCAGGCGTTCACGTCGAAGGTGTCGCGCCAGAACACGATCCGCTACAACTCGATCTTCAGCAACGGCACGCTCGGCATCGACCTCGGCAACGACGGCATCACTCCGAACGATGCCGGCGATGGCGACGCGGGCCTCTTCAACGATCTGCAGAACTTCCCCGTCATCACCTCGGCGCAATTCGGCGCCGGCACGGTGACGATCGGCGGAACGCTGAGCAGCGCGCCCTCGAGCACATACGTCGTCCAGTTTTTCCAGAGCACTCTCTGCGACGCCTCCGGCGCCGGAGAAGGCCAGACCTATCTCGGCGAAACGACCATCACCACCGCCGCCTCGGGAGTGGGAACGTTCAACGTGACCTTCCCGGGCGTTGCTGGCGGGTTCGCCACCGCCACCGCCACCGATTCGCAAGGGAACACGTCCGAATTTTCGTCGTGCGCCGCGATCGGCACTCCGGCCACGCCGTCGATCTCTATCAGCGACGCGCAGGTCGTCGAAGGGAACGCCGGCACGGCCACGATGACGTTCAACGTCTTCCTTTCCGCCGCCTCGGCCTCGACAGTCACGGCCGGCTTCGCCACCGCCAGCGGAACGGCCACCTCCGGCACGGACTTCACCGCGAACAGCGGCACCGTCACCTTCCCCGCCGGTTCCACGATGCAATCGCTCACCGTCTCCGTCCTCGGCGACGTCACTCCGGAGGCGGACGAAACGCTGCTGGTGAATCTCAGCAATCCTGTCAATGCAACCATCGCGGACGGCCAGGGCGTTGGCACCATCAAGAACGACGATGCGCTCCCGGCCCTCTCCATCAGCGACGTCACGCTGGCAGAAGGCAACTCCGGCACGACCAGTTTCGACTTCACCGTCACGCTCACGCCCGCATCGGCCTTCCCGGTCACCATCAACTACGCCACCGCCGACGACACCGCCATCGGCGGCTCCGATTACCAGGCCACGAGCGGCAGTCTCACGTTCGCGCCCGGCCAGACCACGAAAACCGTCAGCGTCCTGGTCACCGGCGAGGTCACGACGGAGCCGAACGAAGATTTCTTCGTCAATCTCTTCAATCCGGGCAACGCCTCGGTCAGCGACGCCCAAGGCCTGGGCACGATCACGAACGACGACGCCAATCCGTCGATCACGATCAACGATCCTTCGGTCGTCGAAGGCAACGCCGGCAGCACGAACATGAGCTTCGTGATCACGCTCTCCAATCCGACGTCGATCACTCTCTCCGTGCCGTTCAGTCTCGCGGACGGGACGGCCACGGTCGGCTCCGACTATCAGACCAACAGCGGTTCGTTCACCGTCTTCCCCGGCGCCACGACGGGGCAGCTTTCGATCGGCATCAACGGCGACACCACCGTCGAGCCCGATGAGACGTTCTTCGTCAACCTCGGCGCGACGGCCGGCGCGACGATCGCCGACAACCAGGGCGTCGGCACGATCATCAACGATGACGGCCTCGCTTCTCCCGGCATCTCGATCAACAGCGTCACCGTCACCGAGGGGAACTCCGGCACGGTCAACGCGAACTTCACCGTATCGCTTACTGCCAGTTCCGCGTCGACGATCACCGTCAACTACGCGACGGCCGACAACACGGCCACCGTCGCGAACCTCGACTACGTCACCAATGCGGGCG
Source organism: Thermoanaerobaculia bacterium (assembly GCA_049586115.1). GTDB lineage: Bacteria > Acidobacteriota > Thermoanaerobaculia > Gp7-AA8 > Gp7-AA8 > JADGNZ01. The sequence goes on from JBAVBF010000142.1 coordinate 10,137, forward strand.
TGGTCACGTTCACGCCCGGGCAGACGTCGCAGACCGTCTCGATCGTCGTGAACGGCGACACGGCCTTCGAGGCGAACGAAACCTTCTTCGTCAATCTCACTACGCCGGCCAACGGCATCATCATCAAAGCGCAGGGAACAGGCACGATCGCGAACGACGATTCCGTCGGAACTGTTGATCTGAGCCTGACGAAAACCGGCGCCGCTACGGCCGCGGGCAATACCAACGTCGCCTACACGATCACCGTGACCAACAACAGCGCGACCGGCGCCACCAACGTCATCGTCACGGACCCGCTTCCGGCCGGCGCGACGTTCGTCGCGGCGACGGCGACGCAAGGGTCCTGCACGAACGGCGCGCCGATCACCTGCACCCTCGGCTCCCTCGGCGGCGGCGCGACCGCAACGATCACGCTGACGCTGAAAATGCCGAACAGCAACACCACGGTTTCGAACACAGCCACGGTCAGCGCGTCCGAAAGCGATCCGAATACGAATAACAACTCCGCCACCGCGGCCACGGTCGTAACGGTCGCCGCCGCCCCGATTCCGGCGCTGTCGACATGGTTGCTGCTGCTCCTCGCCGCGCTGCTCAGCGCCTGGGCCGTAGCGCGCCTGCGATGACGTAGTCCGTACCGCAAACACCAAACGGCCATCCGCGAGGATGGCCGTTTTCGTTTTACCGAACGATCGTCTCTTCGCGGCGTGGTCCCGTGGAAATGATCGACGCGGGACACTCCACCTCGTCCTCGATGAAGCGGACGTAATCCTTCGCCGCCTGCGGGAGATCGTCGTACGACGTGATACCGACCGTCGGCTGGTTCCAGCCTTTGAGCGTGCGGTACTCCGGCTTGTAGTCGTGATGCGCGACGGCGAAGGCCGGGAACGTTTTCCAGAACTCGCCGCGGACGTTGTAGCCGATGCAGACCTGGATCTCTTCGAACGCGTCGAGCACGTCCAGCTTCGTGAGCGCGATGGCATCGAGGCCATTGAGCATCGCCGAGGTGCGGAGGACGGGGAGGTCGAGCCAGCCGGTGCGGCGCGGGCGGCCGGTCACCGTGCCGAACTCGTTGCCGCGCGCGCGGAGATGCTCGCCGTGATCGTCGTTGAGCTCCGTCGGGAACGCGCCGCCGCCGACGCGCGTCGTGTACGCCTTCGCCACGCCGATCACGCGATGGATGTGCTTCGGCGCGACGCCCAGTCCTGTGCAGACGCCCCCGACGACGGTGCTCGACGACGTCACGTACGGATACGTTCCGTGGTCGATGTCGAGCATCGCGCCCTGCGCGCCTTCGAACATCACCTTCTTGCCGGCGCGGATCTGCTCATTAATCAGCAGCGTTCCGTTGGTGATCCGATCGGCCAGCACCTCGCCGTAGCGCGTGTAGTCGTCGTAGAGCTTCCCCGCGTCGTAGCCGTCCTTGCCGTAAACCTTCAGCACGGGATTCTTCTCGGCGCACGCGAACTCGATGCGGTCGCGAAGAACGTCGGGATCGAGCAGGTCGGAGACGCGGATGCCGTAACGGCTCACCTTCGTCTCGTAGGCGGGACCGATGCCGCGTCCGGTCGTGCCGATCTTCGCCTCGCCGGCCGCTTCCTCGCGCGCCTGATCGAGCGCCTTGTGGTACGGCAGGATGACCTGCGCGGAGTCGCTGATCTTGAGGTTGGAATCGATCACGACACCGAGTGCCCGCAACTGCTCAATCTCATCCAGCAGCGCCTCGGGATCGATCACCATCCCGTTGCCGAGGATGCAGAGCTTGTCCGGGTGGAGAATGCCCGAAGGGATCAAGCGCAGCGCGAAATGCTTCTCGCCGAACTTGACCGTGTGTCCGGCGTTGTGGCCGCCTTGGTAGCGCGCCACCACGTCGAAGGTTTCGCAGAGAAGATCGACGATCTTCCCCTTCCCTTCATCGCCCCACTGGGCGCCGATGACAGCCAGGTTCTGCATGCGGCGCGGAGACTAGCAGATGTGGGGGTGAGGTGTGGGGAGTAGGACGTGGGAGAAGAGGCGACGAATGGCCGGGTTCGGCTCCCACTCCCCACACCCAACTCCCCACTCCCTGAAGCGCTATAGTTTCGCGAGCGAGGAATCTGATGGACCTGAACAACACGACCGCGACCGCTACGCATCCGATCTATTCGCCGACTCCCGTGCCGGTCGAGCAGTTCATCGACGGCATCCGCGACCTTTCGGCCGGCCTGATCACGAAGCAGAAGATCTACGACTTTCTCGCCACCTACGAGATCCGCGCGGAGGATCTGGAGCGCTACAAGATGTGGCTGCCCGACCGCCACACGCGCAACAAAGTCTTCCGCAACGAGATGATCGAAGCAATGGTGATCTTCTGGCCGATCGGCGCGATCACGCCGCTGCACACGCACAACGGCCAGCTCGGCTGGATGACGATGATCGAGGGAAAACTGATCGTCGAAAACTACAAGCAGATCAGCTGCAACCGTCCCGAGAACCAGCAGGTCGTCGGCATGGACTGCCTCGCCGGCGCGACGCGAATCGAGATGCAGAACCTCGAAACGGAACTGGTCGTCCCCGGCGGTCCACTGAATACAGTCGACAAGACGCAGACCATCCATCGCATCAAGAATCTCGATGAGTGGAACGAGCGCGCCGTGAGCGTCCACGTCTACTCGAAACCGATCGACTCCTGCGTCGTCTTCGACATCGAAGGCGGCCGATGTTTCCGCAGAGATTTGAAATACGACAACGAGCCGTAATCCCTGTCATCCTGAGCCGCCGCAGGACGGTCGAAGGACCCCC